>JBCCTP010000001.1:0-39080 GCA_039198505.1 Actinomycetota bacterium
GCCTTCCACGACTCCGCCAACGTGCCCGGTGGAGACCTCATCGGCCCGCCTGGGACCCGCATGCAGATCATGGACGTGCCGATCGGGTCGTTCACCGGCAACCAGGCGTACAGCGTCACCCGCGGTGTCCAGCTGTACTACCTGCACACCGAGTTCTTCGGCGACGGCCTCCATGTCGAGGACTGCACGCTCGATCCGCCCGCCGCCTACGACGACCAGCTGCGGTCGACCTTCTCGGACTCGACGATCTGGAACGTCGATCAACTCGCCTTCGCCGCTCCCTACGCGAATCGGATCACGGTCGAGGGGCTGCGGCTCGTCGGCGACGGCACCGCCGACACGATCGGCATCGACGTCGGCCACTTCCGGAACGAGCGCGGCATCGAGATCCGCGATGTGACCGTCGAGGACTTCGACATCGGCGTGCGGATCAGTGCGACGGCGGAGGTCGCGTTCACCGGAGGGACGCTGTCGAACAGCACGGACGTCCAGTACGTGGTCCCCGACGAGGACGGCCCCGGCCGGATCGTCGACGGACCGACCGTGCTCGACCTCGACGAACTCGAACGGGACAACTCACACCTCGAGACCTGTGTTCCGGGCCAGCCGCCCGCCGACCGGGAGTTCGAGGAGTTCGACGACGAGGACGTCGACGACGAGGACGTCGACGACGAGTTCGACGACGAGTTCGACGACGAGTTCGACGACGAGGACGACGAATTCGAAGACGATGAGTTCGACGACGAGGACGATGAGTTCGACGACTGAGTCGTCGCCTGTCAGGTCCAGCCGGGTGGTGCGTCGCGGAGGAGCCGGCGTCCAGCTCGGATTTCGGTCCCCGTCATCGCAGACATCACGAGCGGATCGTCGTTCGTGGGATCCCGCACCGTCCAGATCTCGTACTCGTCGTGACGTGAGCCGATGAGGAGAAGCGCCCCGTCATCGTCTCGCCAGATCTGTCCGGGCTCGATCGGGATCGCCACCGCGCCGACGGTACGACGTGCGTCGACACGTGTCGGATCGTGGGACGAACGCGGTCAGCCTGGCGACATCGGCCACGATGGGCGTGATGACGCCGGGGGACGATCGCACGGCCCGATCGGACGGGCCGCCACCGTTGCCCGTCGAGCGGTCGCCGGGGTCGTGGCGGATCGTGCGCATCATCGTGCTGGGTCTCGCGCAGGCGGTGATGCTCGTGTTGCTCGACCAACTCCTCGACGGCGTGTCCGTCGACGGCTTCGCGAGTGCGCTCGCCGCAGTGGTGATCCTGGCGGTGTTGAACGCCGTGGCATGGCCGTTCGTCGTGAGAGTGGCGCTGCCCGTCGTGTTGGTCACGCTGGGGCTGTTCACGTTCGTGCTCAACGCGCTGTTCGTCGCGCTCGCCGCTGAGTTCGTCGACGGGATCGAGGTCGGTTCGCTCTGGACGGCGCTGGTCGTGGCGTTCTCGCTGACCGTCGTGAACCTGTTCGTCGGCGGTCTGCTCACCATCGATGACGATCACGTGTGGCGTCAACGGGTCGTGCAGCGACTGGTGCGTCGCACGGGTGGTGCGACACGGACGGACGTCCCCGGGTTCCTCTTCGTGCAGATCGACGGACTCGGTCACGACGTACTCGTCGACGCGATCGAGTCGGGTCATGCACCGTTCCTCGGTCGCATGCTCGCGTCGGGAACGCACCGGCTCCACCGTTGGGAGTGCGACCTGTCGTCTCAGACCGGGGCGATGCAGGCCGGGATCCTGCTCGGAGACAACCACAACATGCCGGCGTTCCGCTGGTACGAGAAGGACGAGGGCCGGGTTCTGGTGACCAACCGGCCCAACGACGCCGCCGAACTCGAGTCCCGACACTCGACCGGCACGGGTTTGCTCGCCGACGGCGGGGCCTCGCGGGCCAACGTCTTCAGCGGCGACGCGCCCGACGCGATGTTCACGTTCTCGACGGTCGCCGACACCAAGCTGACCGACCGCACCGGCTTCCTCTTCGTCGTCTCGACGCCCTACGCCCTGTTCCGGATCCTCGCGCTGATGGTCGTCGACGTGGTGCGCGAGAAACGGGCGTACCGACGGGCCAAGAGGTCGGGCGTCCGGCCGCTCGGCCATCGCGTCGGCGTGTATCCGCTGCTCCGTGCCGGCACGACCGTGGCGCTCGCCGAGGTGACCTGGTCGGTGCTGATCGCCGACGTCGTCCGCGGTGTGCCGTCGGCGTACGTCGACCTGGTCGGATACGACGAGGTCGCGCACCACTCGGGGATCGAGGCGCCCGATGCGCTCGACACGCTCCGCCGCACCGACGACCAACTCGAGCGACTGGCGTCGACCTTCGACGCGGCGCCTCGTCCCTACTACCTCGTCGTGCTCGCCGATCACGGCCAGACACAGGGCGAGACGTTCGAGCAGCGGTACGGCGAAGAGCTCGGCGACCTGGTGCGCCGGCTGGCGTCGAGTGGCGTCGTTGCGCCGGAGCTCGCCGAGGAGGGCTGGAACAACGTCAACGGTCTCCTGACCGACGCAGCGAATGACGACTCGGCGCTCGGGAGGATCGTCAAGCGATCGACGCGCAACCGCATCGAGGACGGCGAGGTCGCACTCGGTCCCGGGACCGACCGTACGATGCCGACCGACACCGACGACGCGATCGTGCTCGCGTCGGGCAACCTCGGGCTCGTCTCGTTCCCGCAGCTCCCCGGACGTGCCTCCGTCCAGCAGATCGAGGCCGCGCACCCCGGTCTGATCGACGGTCTGCGACGACACGACGGGATCGGGCTGGTCCTCGTGCGCGACGAGGACGACGGCGACGTCGTGTTCGGGCCCGGTGGTGTGCATCACCTCGCGGACGGACGTGTCGAGGGAGTCGACCCGCTCCTGCCCTTCGGACCGAACGCCGCCGATCACCTCCGTCGCACGAGCGGCTTCGACAACTGTCCCGACCTGCTGGTCAACAGCTTCTACGACGTCGAGAGCGACGAGGGCGCTGCGTTCGAAGGGCTCATCGGATTTCACGGCGGACTCGGCGGGAAGCAGTGCCACCCGTTCGTCCTCGCACCGGCCGGCCTCGCGCCGCCCGCCGGTCCGCTGGTCGGAGCCCGCTCGATCCACGACTGGTTCACCGGGTGGATCTCCGAGGTGCAGCGTCCGAGCGTCAGCTGAGCCGCCTGGCTCGATCGCCCGACCATCCGCGCACGACACTCGGACCATGAAGCTCGGACTGTCGATCGGATACTCGGGCGCGCGGTTGCGGATCCCCATCGAGCAGATCCAGCTCGCCGAACACCTCGGCTACGACTCGGTCTGGACCGCCGAGGCCTACGGATCCGACGCGATCACACCGTTGGCGTGGATCGCTGCGAACACCGAGCGGATCCGTCTCGGCACCGGGATCATGCAGCTCGCCGGGCGCACCCCGGCGATGTGTGCGATGCAGGCCCAGACCGTCGACGCGCTCGCCGGAGGAGGGCGAGTGATCGCCGGCCTGGGTGTGTCCGGTCCGCAGATCGTCGAGGGCTGGTACGGGGAACCGTGGGGCAAGCCGTACTGGCGTCTGCGCGACTACATCCAGATCATGCGCAAGGTGAGTCTGCGCGACGAGCCGGTCACCCACGACGGCCGCGAGTACCAGCTCCCGTTCACGGGCGACGGTGCGCTCGGCATCGGCAAGCCGCTGATGTCGATCATGCACACCAACCGCGAGCTGCCGATCTGGCTGGGGTCGGGCTCCGAGGCGACCGTGAAGCTCACCGCCGAGCTCTGCGACGGATGGCTGCCGATGCACTTCGTGCCGGGCCGGATGGAGCACTTCCGGCCGTGGATCGAGGAGGGGTTCCGACGGGCCGGGAACGGCAAATCGTGGAAGGACCTGGAGATCATGGCCGGGGGACCGGTGTTCATCACCGACGACGTGAAGGCGGCCCTCGATCGGGTGAAGCCCGGGATCGCGCTCTACACCGGCGGGATGGGCCACAAGGACCTCAACTTCCACAACCAGCACATGGTCCAGCGGGGCTATCCCGACGTCGCCGAGCGAGTGCAGGAGCTGTTCCTCGCCGGCCGCAAACAGGAGGCTGCGGACGCGATTCCTGACGAGTACGTCGACGACGCCGGGCTCTACGGGTCGGTCAAGCGCATCGAGGAGCGGTGGGCGGCGTGGGCCGACTCGGGCATCACCGGCTTCAAGGTCCAGACCGATCAGGAGGAGGCGCTCGAACTGATGGCCGACCTCGCCGGCACACGATCGGTGAGCCGAGCATGACGACGCGGGCGAACCTCGATCGATACGACTGGCTGGCGCAGACCGTCGAGCCGGCGATCGACCCCGACCGTCCCATCGTCGATGCCCACCATCACCTGTGGGATCGCAACGGCAGCGTCTATCTCGCGTCCGAGTTGCTCGCCGACCTGACCGGCTCGCACAACATGATCGCCAGCGTGTTCGTCGAGTGCGGCTCCGACTACGACGAGCAGCGAGCCGAACACCTGCGGCCGGTCGGCGAGACCGAGTTCGTCCGACGCCAGGCCACCGAGACCGAGCGCGCGGGTGGACCGCCGATCGGCGCGATCGTCGGGCACGCCGACATGATGCTCGGCGAGGCGGTCGAGGAGGTCCTGGCCGCCCACGTCGAGGCCGGCGGCGGGCTGTTCCGCGGGATCCGCCACGCCACGGCGTGGGACGCGAGCGATCAGATCCGTCCCGGGCACAGCCGTCCGTTCGCCGAGATGATGCGGACCCCGGAGTTTCAGGCGGGTGTCCGAACACTCGCCGGAATGGGACTGAGCATCGACGCCTGGCTCTTCCACCCGCAGATCGACGACCTGTGCGCACTCGCCGATGCGGTGCCCGAGGCGACGATCGTCCTCGACCACCTCGGTGGTCCGCTCGGAGTGGGGCCCTACGACGGCGAACGTGAGTCGGTCGGCACCGACTGGCGTCCCGCCATCGCCCGGATCGCCGAGCGCCCGAACGTCGTCGTCAAGATCGGCGGGATCGGCATGGAGTGGTACTTCGGCATGGGCTGGGACGCCCGTCCGGCACCGCCGGGCTCCGAGGAGGTCGCCGAGTACTGGTCCGACGATGTCCGCTTCTGCATCGACACGTTCGGGCCCGACCGTTCGCTCGCCGAGTCGAACTTCCCGGTCGATCGGGCGTCGCTGCCCTACCCGGTGCTCTGGAACGCGCTCAAGATCATGTGCAGCGCCTACACCGACGCCGAGCAGGACCGGATCTTCTCCGGCACCGCCACCGAGGTGTATCGACTCGACGTCGCGTCGACGGGCTGAGCCGGTCGCACGACCGTTCAGTCGTCGAGCAGAGGCATCACCCGCTCGGCGACGTCGCGGATCACCGCCTCCTTCTCCGCGAGAGGCGGCAGCACGACGAGCTGATCGAGCCCCGCGGCGTCGAGCGAGCGGATGCGGTCGGCCAACTCGTCGGGCGTTCCGACGAGGCAGGATCGCTCGAGGAGGTCGGCGGTGACGAACCGCTCCTCCTCGGGCAGCACCCAGCAGTTGTGGCCCTGATGGACGCGCTGGTGTCGCAGCTCGGGTGGTGTGTCCTCGACCATCTCGACGTAGTCGTCCCAGAAGTCGGCCATGTGGGCCGGGGGTCGCCGGCCGAGTTGTGCGTATTGGTCGTATGCGTAGTGGACGCCCGCGATCGCGAACGCCCCGGCCTGGCGTCGGACTCGTTCGCTGTCGATCGCCTCACCCGGCTCGGTGACGACGATCGTCGTCAGGGTCGCGATCGGGAAGTCGGCGCGGTCGCGAGGGATGCGGGTCCGCAGTGCTTCGATCGCCTCGGGCGTCGGCGGTGCCGACGTGATGAGGCCGTCGCCGTGACGGACGGCGAGCTCGAGCGAGCGCGGGCCGAACGCCGACACGTGGAGCGGGATCGGTTCGTCGAAGCGGACGAACCCGCTGTCGGGCATCAGGTGGCGCACCGCAGTCGTACGCCCCCGGAACTCGACGGTCGCCTCCTCACCGCGAAGCAGCGGCCGGAGCTCGGTGAGGTGGCGATCGAACTCCGCGATCCGCATCGGCGGGTGCCCCACGATCCGCATCGCCGTGTTCCCGGTGCCGATCCCGCAGAACACGCGCCCCGGTGCGAGCTGGTTGATCGTCGCGAGTGCCGCCGCCGTGACGGTCGACGGCCGGGTTCCGGCGACCGCGACGCCGGTCCCGATCCGCATCGTGGTCGTCCGTTCCGCGGCGAGGGCGAGCATGGCGTAGACGTCCGACCAGATCATCTGGCTGTCTGCCATCCAGCAGTGGGTGAATCCCCGTCGCTCGGCCTCGACCACGTAGTCGAGGTCGGCGGGGCGTGAGGCGACGCAGATCCCGAAGTCCATCGCTCGAGTGTCGCAGGGCCCTGCGGTCGCATTCTCGACTCGCCGCTCCGAGGGCGGCCGGGCGGACCGGCCCTGGCACACTCCGGCCCATGTCCGCTCCGACGACCGACGAGCAACGAGCAGGGGTCCGACTGGCCGAGGGATCGTCGGCGACCGAGCTCTTCCACGGCGTCGTGCGAGACACGGTGGCGGCGTTCCCCGACGTCTTCGGGTCGCTGAAGGTTCCCGATTCAGCCATCGCGTTCAAACGGTCGTACCCCGAGTTGCTCCCGCGCCTCGAGGCCACCCGTCTCGCATCGGCGCGGCGCAGCGAGGTGGCCGCCAGGGCGGTCGATCACGCACGCCGGTGCTTCGTCGTCGGCCCCGATGCCACACCGCTGCTCGACGCCGTCGCAGCGTCAGCCGACGCGTTCGAGTGCGACGTCCACCGGTTCGGCGGTGTGCCGGGACTCGTGCCGAGCGTTCCCGTCGCTGGTCGCGACCTGCGACACGACGAACTCGTCGACGAGGTCGATGCGATGGTGGACCAAGGCTCTGCGTCACCAGCGGTCGCCGACGCCGTCCGGCGGCTCGTCGCACTTGACGGTGGCATCGACCTGACCGGTCGTCGGATCGCAGTGTTCGGTGCGGGCGCTGAGCTGGCGCCCACGCGCGCCTGGCTCGCCGGGGGTGCCGATGTGCTGTGGCTGGATCTCGCCGATCCGCCGTCGGAACTCCTCGACGACGAGTCGCTCGCCGGCTCGCTCCGCTGGGTTCCGGGCGGTGTCGATTTGCTGCTCGAACCCGCCCGGGTGCGAGCGACGATCGAGGAGTTTTGCGCCGGTTCGGCGGTGGACCTCGGGCTCTATGCGTACGCGCCGGGTCGGGCGCGGGAGTGGAGGTTGACGGCGACGATGAACGCGATCGTCGACGCGCTCCCCGCAGCGTCGGTCGCCAGCGTCGCGATGCTGGTGTCTCCGACCACCTGTGGGTCGCTGACGGCCACCGAACGCGAGTGGGAACACGCGCGCCGGAGCGGCCGACCTCGATGGCAGTCCGTCGTCGCGGCGATGCGGTTGCTCGGGAGCGGCGACGGTCACGCAGCCGCCGGCGAGGCGGCTGCGAACCGTGGCATCGTCGCGATCCAGGGGGCCAGCTACCAGGCGGCTCAGTACCTCGGCAAGATCCTCAGTGCCGAGGCGTGGGCGTCCGCTGACCTGCCGCGTCGCGTATCAGCCAACACGGCCGGCGTGTCGCTCACCGAGTCGCTCCAGCACCCGGTGTTCGACCTCGCCTTCGCTGGTGCAGCTGCGCTCGGCGTCGAGACGTACGAGCCCGCCACGACCGCGGCGCTCAACGGTTTGCTGACCCTCGACGACCGTCTCCATGGGGGTTCCACGAGCGGCGTCGACGAGCTCTTCGGCACACGCGTCCACGGAGGGATCTATGCGCTGCCGTACCCGATCGAGCCGGCGCTGCGCGTCGCCGCGGCCCTCGGCGCGCTCCGACATCCTCGGCGGGTGATGTCCCTCGTTCGGCGACGCTGAATCAGCCCGACGGGTCGACCGATCAACCTCCGCCGTCGCCGAGTGCGATCCGGAGAGCGGCGTCCGACACGGATCGGACGTAGGTCCGTCGAGGTCCGACATCGACCTGCATCGCCGCACCGTCGATGAGCGCGGTGAGGAGGCGAGCGCGGAGTCGGCAGATCTCGCGGGGGAGCCCTGGCACCGCCCGCTCGATGACCTGCTCGATCTCCTCGTAGAAGGCGGCGTAGACGGTTCGGTAGGCGGCCTCGACGTCGGGCTTGTGCATGCGCAGGAAACCCAACGTCGCGCCGACCGTGCCGCTGTCGCTCCGCCACTTGGTGACGAGATGGTCCACGACCTGGGTGAGGACGTCGAGCGGAGGGCCTGCGCTCGCGGCGACGGCACGGATGTCGTCGATGTCGGTGGCGGCTTCGGCGGTCATCACCGCGAGCAGCAGGTCGTCGCGGGTGGGGAAGTAGTACTGCAGGTTCCCGAGCTGGATCCCGACGGACTCGGCAACGGATCGCAGCACCACGGCGTCGTAGCCCTCGTCGACCAGGACCCGCCGCGTCTCGGCGAGGATGCGCGTGCGCGTGGTCGCTCCCTTCGCGCTCTCGCGGGTGGTGCGCGTGATCGATGGCACATCGCCAGTCTAGGTCGTTGACCTAACTAGGTCAGTGACCTAGTTTCGTCCTGCGAACGCGAAGGAAGAGATGCATGGAGATCACCGCAGCGACCGAGGTCGACGCTCGGAACCACATCGATCAGATCCCCGACCTGATCCACGCGACCGGTCCGGCGAGCTACGGCTATCAGTTCGGGAGCCGAGCGGTGTTCGATCCGCTGGTCCGCGCGTCGTGGATGGTGCCGCACACGCTGTTTGCGCACGATGCCGCCACCCTCGCACTCGACGGTGATGAGCTCGTCGGTGTCGAGCTCGGCTTCATCAGCCCGGGGTTCCGCGAACGCGCCGACGCGCTGGCGCCCGTGTGGCCCACGATCGGTGAGTACGCCGAACTCGACGAGGCCGACCAGGCCCTGCTCGCTGGTCTCGGCACCCGCGTGCACGAGTGCAGTTGGCTCAACCCCGCGATTCCCTCCGACGTCCACTACGTCTTCGCATTGTCGGTCACCGACGAACACCGGGGTGAGGGCGTGGGCGCCGCCCTGCTCCGCCATGCCCTCGACCAGGCCCGCTCGAACGGGGCGAGTGGACTCCAGCTCGACGTGCTGTCCGACAACCCCGCGGTCGACTTCTATCGCGCCCACGGCCTCGAGGTACTCGTCGAGTCGAAGGCGCCGATCCCGTTCGAGAACGGGGTGCCGATCGAACTGCGGATGGGAATTCGCTTCGAACCATTCGACGAGAGCCAGGAGGCCCGATGACCACGAACAACCCGCTCCGATCGTTGACCTTCCGCGGGCTCGGAGGGCAGCCTCCGTTCGAGACCAACGATCTCGAGCACTTCGTCGCACAGCGACGGATCGCCACGCTGGCCTACGTTCGGCGCGACGGCCGACCGAACCAAGCGCCGATCTGGTACACGGTCGACAACGGCGTGTTCTTCATGTCGACGGTGACCGGCGGCGTCAAACACCGAGCGCTCGAGCGGAGCCCGCAGGTCTCCCTCAGCATCCAGGACGAGCGACCGCCGTATCGAGCGGTCATCATCGACGGCACCGCCGAACTCGCACCGCTCGACCCCGACGATGACCCCACCGCTGGTATGGCGGTGCGCTACTTCGGCAAGGTGGCTGCCGCCACCTACGACCGGATGACCAGGGACGTCTACGAGAGGTCGGGCCTGACGGTGATCACCGTGGTGCCCACCGACGTCAAGGGCTTCGACAACACGCGTGCTCTCAGTACGGGGGAGCGGGCGTTCACGAGGGTGCGGGAGCTGCTCCCGATCCCTCGGCGTTGGCTCTGACGACGCAGTCCACCCGTCACGGTTCCCACGCCATCGTTGAGGGCACGAAGCTTCCACCCGGTCTGACCAGCGCAGGTGAATGCGCTCGGGTTCCGTGCGTAGGAGCCAGTATGCCGATGGTGGAGGTGCCCGAACCGGCGGTCGATCAGGACCTCGTGATCGCTGCACGGCTCGGCGATCCTGCAGCCCGGGAGACCCTCGGCGCGAGGGCGAGTCGCGATGCGTACGTGTTCGCGTTGCAGCTGACCGGGGACCGCGATTCGGCCCGAGACCTCGCGCAGGACGCCGTACTGAGGTTCTTTCGCCGTCTCGACTCCTTCGACGAGAGCCGACGGATCGAACCGTGGCTCTTCCAGATCGTGCGGAACCTGGTCCGTGACCGTGCTCGTCGGCGGGTCCATCGCCGACATGTCCCGCTCGACGAGCACCTCGACGACGTCGACGGTCGAGTTCCGACTCACCAACCCGGGCCGGATCCCCTCCTCGCAGTGGAACGGACTCTGCTGCAGGAGCGGATCTGGAGTGCGGTACGTCAACTGTCGGACGACCACCGCGAGATCTTCGTGCTGCGTGATCATCACCAGTTGTCGTACCGCGAGATCGCCACGATTCTCTCGATCCCCGAGGGAACCGTGATGTCACGTCTGCATGCGGCCCGCAAGCGACTCAGGTCCCTGCTCGCCGACGACGTCGATGGGACCTCGCCATGAGTGAGCACGGCTTCGACGCGACTCTTCTGACCGGGTACCTCGACGGCGAGCTGACCCAGGCAGACGCGCAACGGGTTCGACTGCATCTCGAGGAGTGCCGCGAGTGTCGGGCAGAGTTGGACGAGATGCGGGCGCTCGCCGACGCGATGCGAACCACGCCGTACGTGGTGCCCGTCGACCTTCAGTGGGACGAGGCACCACGGTCGGCGCCCTCTCGCGTTCTCCGCGCCACGGGCTTCGCCTGGTTCGTCGTCGGCGTCGTCGGCGTCATCGCTTCGGTGATCTGGGGGCTGGTTGCCGACGGCGACTCGGACACGATCGGGCTCCTCGTTCCGATTGCGTTCGTCGCCGGCGCTCTGTTCGTGATCGCATCCGTTCTCCTCGACCGAGTGGCGATCCGAGGATCCGACCCGTACCGAAAGGTCAGAAGATGATCGTCTGCACCGCCGAGACCGTCGCCGGTCACCGCATCGTTCGCACCCTCGGACTCGTTCGTGGCAACACGATTCGGGCGCGCCACGTCGGCAAGGACGTCACGGCCCTGGCCCGGAACGTGGTCGGAGGCGAGGTGTCGGAGTACACGAAGCTGATCGCCGAGGCCCGAGAGCAGGCCCTCGACCGGATGATCGACGAGGCCGAGTCGCTCGGAGCGAACGGGATCGTCGCGGTGCGGTTCACCACCTCGATGATCACCAAAGGTGCCGCCGAGTTACTGGCCTACGGCAGCGCGGTGATCGTCGAAGCAGTGCCGGACTGACGAAGCCCTCCGTCGGCGAATGCGCACGGTCGCCGTGCGTAGAAGCAGTCAGAACAGAGGAGCTGTGATGACTGACGAGAATCCTGCGGGCTACTACCGCGCCGAGGGCGATGCGCCCGGAACGGTTCGCTACTGGGACGGCCACGCGTGGGTCGGCGATCCGCAGCCGATCCCCGACGGCGGAGCTTCGGGCGCTCCGGTCGACACGTCACGCTACGCGTCGGTCGGGGCTCGCGTGGCCGCCGCCCTCATCGACGTCGGCTTCACGATCGCTGCGATCGTCGCCTTCGCCGTGGCCGTCGACGTGTTCGTCGGTCTGGTCGTGGTCCCGCTGGTCTCGTACGTGCTGACCGTCGTCATGACCGCACGCCTCGGTGGGCCTCCGGGCAAGCTCATCATGGGTGTTCGGGTCACACTGGCTGACGGGGTGACGAGCCCGCCGGGGCTCGGACCGGCCTTCACTCGCACGGTCCCCGCGATCGTCGGTTCGGTGCCGGGTCTCGGGGGACTCCTGACCGTCGCCCTGAACGTCGTGAACGTCGTGTTCGTGTCCCGCGACGAGGAACGCCGCAGTGTGCACGATCGCGTGGGCCAGACGCGAGTGGTCCGCAGGGCAGACCTCGGGTGACCGGACCGCCATCCGGAGGTGACGACACGACCCGACCGTCGAGTCCCCCGCCGCCCCCGGTTGGAGCGCGCCGGTTCGATCCGAGCGAGATCGAGCGGTCGGGACGGCCTCGCTTTCGGCCAGCTGCACCACGCCGACACGACCTCGATGCGCTCCGTGGCTTCGCCATGCTGCTCGGGATCGCGCTCCATGCCGCGCTCCCGTTCGTGCCCTATTGGGCCGATGGCGATCCGGGCGGCGGACTGCTCTTCGGCTTGTTCGAGTTCATCCACGGCTTCCGGATGCCGCTGTTCTTCGTCCTCAGCGGCTACTTCACGACCATGCTCTGGCGGAGCCGCGGACTCCGGGAGATGATCGACCACCGGCTGCGCCGCGTCGGCCTCCCGTTCCTGGCCAGCGTCGCCGTCGTTCTGCCCCTTCTGCTCCTCGGCGTCATCGCGGGCTACGTCCTCAGCGGAGAGGACCCTCGGCTCGCCGACGTCGGCGGCGTCTACGAGGACGTCGATGCGGCGGGCGTCGTGGATGGCGACTCGTCCGGATCCGAGGCGTCGGACGACGAGGACGCCGAGTTCGGGGTCGGGCACCTCTGGTTCCTCTGGTTCCTGATCTGGATGGTCGCCGGGTTCGCCGCCGTCGTCGGGGCGGTCGCGCGTTTCGCGCGGCGTCGGGAACGCGACCGCGTCGTGCCTCACCGGCTCGTCACGCTGTGCCTCATCTTGCTTCCGCCGCTCGCCGTGGTCCCGGCGACGATGATGTCGGCGGAGATCTTCGGGCCCGACACCTCGGAGGCGATCGTCCCCGACGTCGCTGTCTTCGCGTACTACGCGTGCTTCTTCGCGTTCGGAGCCCTCGTCCACGACCGACACTCCGGCACCGGTGAGCCGCTCATCGATGCTGTGGGTCGATGGTGGCCCGCCCAACTCGTGATCGGATCAGCGGTCCTCTTTCCGGTGGGTCTGGCCCTGTTGGGCGAACGGCCGTCGGTGTCGGCGGCGCTCCAGGTCGCGTTCGCGTGGATGATCAGCTTCGGACTGCTCGGCATGTTCCGGCGGTTCCTGTCCGACGACCGCTTCCACGTTCGATGGCTCTCGGACGCCTCGTACTGGATGTATCTGATGCACCTCCCGCTGGTGTTCGTCTTCCAAGGCATCGTCGCGGCTCTCGGCGTGCCGCCACTCCTGGGATTCGTGTCGATCTGTGCCGCCGTCACCCCGCTTCTGTTGATCTCCTACCGGTCGTGGGTCCGGTACACCTTCGTCGGCACGATGCTCAACGGTCACCGGAGTCGCGACGAGGACACGGTGCGTCGCTCGAACGCAGCGACGTCGACCCCGTCGACGTGAGTCACGGCGCCCATGACATCGTCGGGTCGTGGGGCCAGTGCGGCCCGGGTGCTCGCTCGTGCTCGAAGACGGTGACGTCGAGCGTCGTGAGCCCGGGACCGTCGGCGGTCACGATCTCGGCGGCGATGTCGCGGAAACCGGCGCGGAAGTGCTGGCTGCTCTTCAAGGCGACGATCGAGCGCGTCGTCACGTCGATGCCGTGCAGCGTGAAGACCTCCGCATCGATCGTCTGCTGTCGCCGCGACGTGACGATCACGTCGAGACCACCACGTCCACCGATCTGCAGCCGCGCCGAAGGCCCGAGGTTGTCCCGGATACCGGCCGCCATGGGCGTGCTGTACACCAGCCGTCCGTCGGTGAGTGTCTTCACGTAGGCGGTCGTCTCGATCGGTTCGCCGTGCAGTTCGTCGTGGTGGCCGCCGAGCCGGACGTCGATCGTCGCTCCTGCGCCGGCCTCGTGAGCTGCCGCCGCCGAACGGGGATCGACGATGAACCCGAAGCACGCCTGCTCGTCGAGTCCGGCCTCGATCATGGCCCGCAAGAGATGCGTGCCGTCTCCCGGGGTGCCGCCGCCCGGATTGTCGGACGTCTCGTTGACGACGATCGGGCCGCCGCGCTCCGCGGCTCGAATCGCACGCGTGACTGCGACCGGCGATGGCGTCGACTCGATCAGGAAGTCGTCCCGCCGTTCCCACAGCTCGGCGGCGAGCTCCTTGGCCGTCCGCTCGGCGAGATCGGGATCGCCATCGGTCGTGACGACGATGGAGCATCCGGACGCCGGCACGTCGGTGTACGGGAAGCCATGGAAGAACGCGGCGTCGATCACACCGTCGGTCTGCTCTGCGGCGAGGCAGCGATCGCGCATCTCGGCGGCGGGGAAGCCCGTGTCGGTCGTGGAGGTCGTGAGCATGATCGGAATCGGCTGGACGAAGCTGGTCGCCCGCACCGACCCGTCGACCAGGCCGGGGAGGAGCTCGATCGCCTCGACTCCACGCTCGTAGAAGTCGGTGTGGGGGTACTCGTGGACGCCGAGCATCACGTCGATCACCTCGGCCATCTCGGTGGTGATGTTGCCGTGGAGATCGAGCGTGGCGACGATCGGCACGTCGCCCACCACGGCCCGCACCTCACGGACGAGGTCGCTCTCGAGATCGTCGACACCGTCGGCGACACCGGCACCGTGGAGCGAGAGCGCAACCGCGTCGACCGGGACGACCGCTCGGAGCCGATCGAGCAACTCGTCGCGCAGTGTCTCGTACGCGGCTCGCTCGATGGTGCCGGACGGTCCGGCCCAGGCCCACAACGTCGGGAGGAGATCGCAGCCGAGCCGTTCGGCTGCCTCGGCGAAGCCACCGAGCGTGGTGCGGGTGCCCACCCGACTGGCGAACTCGTCGCCGCGCAACGTGGCGAAGTCCCCGGCCTTCGTTGGGCCCATGGAGGCCGTGGCGTAGGTGTTCGTCTCGTGTTCGATCCCGCCGACGGCCACTCGCACGACCGAACGGTACCGGCCCTAGTGGAGGAGCTGGGCCGCCTCGACGGCGAAGTACGTGAGGACGCCGCTCGCACCGGCGCGCTTGAAGGACATCAGGCTCTCCAACACCACGCGTTCGCGCTCCAACCAACCGTGACCCGCCGCGGCGGCGAGCATCGCGTACTCGCCGCTCACCTGGTACGCGAACGTCGGCACCTGGAACGTGGTGCTGACGCGATGGACGATGTCGAGGTACGGCATGCCCGGCTTGACCATGACCATGTCGGCACCCTCCTGCAGGTCGAGCGCCACCTCCCGCAGGGCCTCGTCGCCGTTCGCCGGGTTCATCTGGTACGTCTTCTTGTCGCCCGAACCGAGGTTGCTGGACGACCCGACGGCGTCGCGGAACGGTCCGTAGAACGCCGACGCGTACTTGGCGGCATACGACATGATCTGGACGTCGTCGCGACCCTGGCCGTCGAGCGCCCGCCGGATCGCGCCGATGCGGCCGTCCATCATGTCGGACGGAGCGATCACGTCGCATCCGGCGTCGGCCTGCACGATCGCCTGCTGGCAGAGCACGTCGAGCGTCTCGTCGTTGACCACGTAGCCGTCGCGAACCAAGCCGTCCTGCCCGTGGCTCGAGAACGGATCGAGCGCCACGTCGGCCACCAGGCCGATCTCCGTTCCGAACGAGCGCTTGAGCTGCCTCAGCGCCCGGCACACCAGGTTGTCGGGATTGACCGCCTCCTCGGCGTCGGGCGTCTTCTTCTCCGGCTCGGTGGCCGGGAAGATCGCGACCGCCGGAATCCCGAGCTCGGCGGCCTCACCGACTGCGTCCACGACGGCGTCGAGCGAGTACCGCACGACGCCAGGCATCGACGGCACCGGAACCTGCGCTTCGGGGCCGCCGTGCACGAACACGGGCCAGATGAGGTCGCTCGGGTGCAGTCGATTCTCGCCGACGAGCTCGCGAGACCAGTGGTGTCGGCGATTCCGTCGAAGTCGAACCTGCGGGAACGCGCCCGTCGCCGGCACCTCTGCCTCCGTCACCACGCCGACGGTAACGTCGGGGCGCCGAACTCGCGTCGGGGAGAAGGTCTTCGACCCGAACGACGTCTACGGTGACGCACCGAACCCGACGCGACTGTGAGCCGGCGGTTCGGGTCGTGACGTCCTTCGTCGGCCCACGGAGCAGCTGAGGAGCATCATGCCCGGATCACTCGACATCGACGAGTTCGACGCCTTCCTCGACGGCAAGCCGGGGTGGATCGTCTTGAGCACGATCGGCCCCGACGGGTATCCGCACAGCGTGCCGTTGGGATACTTCCGTGACGGTGACCGGATCTACTGCGGCTGTCTCGACGGCAGCCGGAAGATCCGGAACATCGAGCAGAACCCGAGGGTCTCTCTCCTCGTCGAGGATGGTTCGACGATGTCGGACATCAAGGGCGTCATGATCCAGGGAACCGCGACGCTCCACCGCGACCCCGACTCCGTCCTCTCGCTCATGCGGAAGGGGGCCACGCAGCGAGGTGTCGCGGAGCAGGACCTTCCGACGGCATCGCGTCCGGGATCGGCGTACATCGAGGTCGAGATCGAACGCCGGATCTCCTGGGACTACGGCAGCTGACCGTCACTCGCCGGCGACGTCGTCCACCATCTTCGCCAAGAACACCGCTGCGTCACCCACGGATGTGAGTGAGCGCTCGAACGAGTAGGTCGCAGTCTGGTGGGACCCGTCCCGCAGCATCACGTCGAGTGTCATCGTCGTCCGGGTGATGCCGGTCATCGATGCGGACCGCGCTGCGTCGATGCCCAGGTGGTGCCGGGCGTACAGCAGGCAGGCGTCGCCGTGATCGTCGTTCATGTGCTCGATCATCTGAGCCTTCTCGTCAGCCGAGAAGTCGTCGGCCATCACTCGGCCTCGTTCGTCGCCAAGTTGAGGAGGTACCGCGACGCTGTGCGTCGGATCAGGAACGGGGCGTAGCGAGTCATCAGCTTGTACGGCAGGGGCAGGTCGTCGACGATCGAGTCGTCGGCGTCGAGGAAGGTCCGCGAGGCGGCCACCTCGAGCCCGATGTCCCACGACTCGATCCGCCTCGGATCGTCGCACGCCCAGACGAACCACGAATCCCGCGACATGTGCTTCATCGCATCGTGCTTGGACTGGCCGTCCACGATCGACTGGTCGGCGGTGTCGAAGGCGAGCCACATGGGAGTGAAGCGCTCGGAGAGCTGCGTCATCGCCCGGCGGACGTCCGGCTCGGGCAGATAGATCAGCACCGCCTCCGACACGAACATCCACGGTCCGCCGGCGCCCTCGACCGCGTCCATCCAGTCGGTGTCGAGCACCGACGCGGCGAGCATCGTCCGTCGCTCCTCGTCGGTGAAGAACTGCCGACGCAGCTCGATCACGTCCGGCAGGTCGAGGTCGAACCACCTCGCGGATCCGTTGTCGAGCCGGTCGGCCCGGGTGTTGAGACCGCACCCCAGCTCGACCACCGTGCCACTCGGATGACGGGCGAGGAAGTCCTCGACGTACGTGTCGAACATGCGCGTGCGAATCGTCGCCCCGGTGAGGCTGCGGCTCCGGTCCCACTTCGAGAAGTCGTAGTCCAATCGGTCGACGATCTCGACCGCCTTCGGGTCGTTGATCAGTCCGGTCGACTTCCTCGTGTCGTTGGCCCGACCGAGGAGCGGGATGAGCAACGTCTCCTGAACGGCTCCGAGGTCGACGTTCAACTTGTCGGTCATGAATCTGAATCCTCCCGAGCCGTTGGACCGTAGCCCGCCGCACCGACCTCGTCGATCGCCGACCCGGTCGATCGCAGTCAACGGTGGACTCGGCCGCCGATCTGAGCCAAGGTGTGACAGGCGGGATGTCCACCGATGGTGAGGGAAGGTGAACGTCGATGAAGATCGGCCACGTGTTGTACAAGGTGTCCGACCTGGATGCTGCGGTCGCGCAGTACCGGAGCAACGGGTTCGACGTCGAGTACGGACGGCCCAAGAACCCGTACAACGCCATGGCGTACTTCGCCGACGGCTCCTATCTGGAGCTGCTGGCGAGGACCGGGATGCCGTCGTGGGGCAAGCGCATCCTCAACCTCGTCGGGAAGAAGGCGTTCGCCGCCCGGCTCACGACGTGGGACGAGGCGGACGAGGGGTGGATCGGTCTGGCCCTCGAGTGCGAACCGGGCGAACTCGACGCCGCGAAGCGACTGCTGAAGGACTCGGGGCAGGGATACTTCGGCGGCAGGTCACGGCGGACCGACACGCGAGGACGCGTCCTGCGCTTCGAGGGTGCGATGCCCGACGACATGAAGATCCCGTTCTTCGGCACCTGTGACACCTTCCTCGGGCGGGAGGGACTCGTCCACCCGAACGGAGTCGTCGGCTTCAAGAGTGTCTCGTTCGGGACGACCGAGGAGTTGATCCCGCTGATCGAACGGCTGTGCACCGACGATCGGGTGAAGCTCTTCGTCGGCGACGGGGTGAAGGACGTCGAGTTCGAGCACGCCAGGCTCTGACAGGTCGCAGGTCCCGGGCGGGTCGAAGGCGCGTCGGCGTCCTCGTTGTGCCAGCATCCGCCGATGGCTGTCGACGACCACGTGAACCTCGAGCAGTTCATCGCAGGGGTCGAGCGTCGAAATCCCGGTCAGACCGAGTTCGTCCAGGCGGTGCGCGAGGTGTCGGAGGACGTCTTCGACTACATCGCCGACAAGGAGGAGTACCACCAGCAGCAGATCCTGCGGAGGATCGCCGAGCCCGATCGCGTCGTGAGCTTTCGTGTGTGCTGGGAGGACGACAATCGCAACATCCGGGTCCAACGGGGATGGCGGGTGCAGAACAACAACGCGATCGGGCCGTACAAGGGCGGGCTGCGGTTCCATCCCTCGGTGAACGAGAGCGTGCTCAAGTTCCTGGCGTTCGAGCAGACGTTCAAGAACAGCCTCACCGGCCTGCCGATGGGCGGGGCCAAGGGTGGCGCCAACTTCAACCCCAAGGGCAAGTCCGATCACGAGGTGATGCGGTTCTGTCAGTCGTTCATGACCGAGCTGTACCGCCACGTCGGCGCCGACGTCGACGTGCCCGCCGGCGACATCGGGGTGGGGGGTCGAGAGATCGGCTACATGTTCGGCCAGTACAAGCGGATCACGAACCAGTTCACGGGGGTCCTCACGGGGAAGGGCCTGGAGTTCGGCGGGAGCCTGATCCGCACCGAGGCCACCGGGTACGGCGCCGTCTACTTCCTCCGGTCGATGCTGGAGCGGATCGGCGACTCGGTCGAGGGCAAGCGGTGCGTCGTGTCGGGATCCGGCAACGTCGCCACCCACGCGGCGGAGAAGATCCTGCACCTCGGCGGCACCGTGCTGACGTTGTCGGACTCGGGCGGATTCGTCCACGACCCCGAGGGCATCGACGAGGAGAAGCTCGCCTGGGTGAAGGACCTCAAGGAGGTGCGTCGGGGGCGGATCTCCGAGTACGTCGAGCGCTTCCCCGGAGCGACGTTCCACGAGGGCGAGCGGCCCTGGTCGGTGCCGTGCGACGTCGCCATTCCGTGCGCGACCCAGAACGAGCTCGATGGTGACGACGCCCGTGCGCTCGTCGACAACGGGTGCATCGCCGTCGTCGAGGGCGCCAACATGCCGACGAACCTCGACGGGGTCCACGTGTTCAAAGCGGCGAGGACTCTGTTCGGCCCGGGCAAGGCGGCCAACGCCGGTGGTGTCGCGGTGTCGGGGCTCGAGATGAGTCAGAACTCCGCCCGCATCTCGTGGAGCGAGGACGAGGTGCAGCGGCTCCTCGTCGACGTGATGGCCGGCATCCACGAGCGCTGCGTCGAGTACGGCCGCGTCGATGACGACGATCGGTACGTCGACTACGTCCGGGGCGCCAACATCGCCGGCTTCGTGAAGGTCGCCGACGCGATGCTCGCCTTCGGCGTGGTCTGAGCGGCGCCCGGATCGGACGGGGCGTTCTCCGCCTGCGCCTCGGCCGCCGAGGTGAGCCCGTCGATCAGTCCGGGGAAGATGAAGACATGGAACGGCGCGACGCCGTACCAGTAGGCCCGCCCCCACAGCCCCCTCGGCACGAAGGTGGCGGTCTGGGTCAGCCGGCTGCGCGAGCCGTCGGAGCCGGGCATCGGCTCGATCCGCCATTCGAGACTGGCGACGCCGGGCAGTCGCATCTCGGCGCGCAGCCGTAGAAGGGCGCCCGGCTCGACCGACTCCACCCTCCAGAAGTCGACGGCATCGCCGACGCGGACCCGGTCGGGGTCACGCCGACCTCTGCGCATCCCCGGCCCGCCGACGAGTTGATCGATCAGCCCGCGAATCGACCACAGCAGTTCACCCGAGTACCAACCACGTCCGCCGCCCACGCCGCAGACGGTCTCGTGGACCACGTCGGGTGATGCCTCGACCCGACGCTCGCGGACGTCTCGCAGCACGGCGCCGCCCGACCACTGGGCGTCGGTCGGGAGGGGCCCGGCGACCGGCCCGGCCCCGGCCCCACTCCACCGGGTGATCACCTCGCGCGCCTCCTCCTTCTCCAACGCCAACTGGACCGCGTGGCGGTAGCCGATCTGCGGACCGGGGCAGAGCTCGCGGATCGCGTCGTCGCGTACGACGACTTCGTTCACGAGGCTGTTCACCAGCGGGCGTGCGAGCGCCGTCGGCAACGGTGTGACGAGCCCGACCCACAGCGATGAGAGTCGCGGCGTCAGCACCGGCACGGACACGACGACACGACGACGGAGCCCCGCCTCCTCGGCGTACACCGCCATCATCTCGCGGTAGGTCATCACGTCCGGCCCGCCGATCTCGAGGACCAGGCTGTCGTCGCTCTCGATCGAGAGGACCTCGACGAGGTAGCGAAGGACGTCTCGGACGGCGATGGGCTGGCATCGTGTGTCGACCCACTTTGGCGTCACCATCACCGGCAGTACCTCGACGAGGTAGCGCAGCATCTCGAAGCTCGCGCTTCCTGAGCCGATGATCACGGCCGCCCGGAGTTCGATGACCGGGACGTCGCCGCTCGCGAGGATCGCGCCGACGCGATGACGGCTCCGGAGATGCGGCGAGAGATCGACGTCGGCACCGCGCGCCGCCCCGAGACCGCCGAGGTACACGATCCTGCGGACTCCGGCAGCCCCGGCTGCGTCGCGCACGTTCTCCGCTGCCGCTGCCTCGCGATGCGTCCAGTCACGCCCGTCGCCGATGCTGTGGACGAGGTAGAAGACCGCCGCGACACCCGCCATGGCGTCGGTGAGATCGTCCTCGACGGCGCCCTGGATCACCTCGACCTCGTCGCGCCACGACGCTTCGTCGAGCTTCGCCGGGGTCCGAGCGAGGCACCGCACACGAAACCCTGCCCGGAGCAGCTGTCCGACGAGCCGCCCGCCGATGTATCCCGATGCGCCTGCGACCAGAACCAGCGAGCCGGCAGGAACACGCTGGGTCTCTGCTGAATCGATCACCGTTCCCATCACACCACAGGTTCGGACGACCGGCGTCCTCGTGCACGAGACGTCGCGGGCTGAAACGGCTCGAGGACTACGTTCGTGGCGCCGCTCGGGTGAGTCGACACCGGGCGCGACCATGAGGAGGACAGTTCATGGAGACCGACACCACCACCATCGTCGTGGTCACACCGTCCCGGCTCGCCGCCGCACGGGAGTGGCCCACCGTGATGCTCATCGCACTCGTGACCATCGCACTGGGCATCGTCGTGCTCGCCTGGCCGAGTCAGACGCTCGTCGTCGTCTCGGTGCTGATGGGCATCCAGTTGCTCGTGTTCGGGCTCTTCCGCATCATCAACGCGTTCGCCGCCGACGTCGAGCACCCGGTCCTGCTCGCGCTCGTCGGCATCCTCGTTCTGGTGGCCGGCATCATCGTCGTCCGGAATCCGTTCGAGACCGTCGCTGTGCTTGCGGTGATCCTCGGCGTCGCCTGGATCGTGGGCGGTGTGATCGACGTCGTCGCAGCGTTGGCTGTTCCGGGGGACGGCCGCGTGTGGACAGCCATCGGAGGGGTGCTCACCTTGGTGGCCGGCATCGTGGTGGTCTCCTGGCCGGCTCCGACCGTCACCGTGATCGCCTGGGTGTCCGGGCTGTACCTCGTGATCTTCGGACTCTTCCTCGCCGCCACGGCGTGGAGCCTGCGTTCCCTCACGACCTGACCGATCGCCCGCTTCAGCCGACCGGGGTCGTCCGCATCCAGTCGGCGATGGCCTGGGCGAGCTCCGGGCCGACGTCCTCCTGGATGAAGTGACCGGCCTCGGGATAGTCCTGGTGCGGCTGCCCGGCGGCGCCGGCGATCTGCACTCGCGTGGAGTCGATGCTCGCCCGATCGCCGAAGATCGGGTCGCGCAAGCCGAACATGCCGAGCACGGGCCGCTCGAACGCATCGAGCGCGGCGCGGGCGGCCTCGTTGGTCGGCGCCTCACCGACGGTGTTGACGAGCGACGGGAACATCCGTGTGCCCGCCATGTGGAGACGGGTCGGGAACGGGGCGTCGTAGGCGTCGATCTCGGCGTCGGTGATGTCGTCTCGAATGATCGACGCACGCATCACGACCGACGGCATGTAGTCCTTCCCGACCATCGCGTACGCGATCCACTCGCCGAACACCGCCATGCCGTCCGCACCGCCACCACCGCCGGCGACGAACGGGAACGGGAGGTCCTGCGGCTCGAGTGACTCGGGAAGCGTGAACGGCTCGAAGCCCTCGGGAACCACGGGCAGATTGCCGTTCGCGACCACCACGCGGGAGAAGCGGTCCGGGTCGTTGCCCACGCAGCGCAGGCCGATGAGAGAGCCCCAGTCCTGGACGACGACGGTGATGTCGCGGAGGCCGACGACGTCGAGGAACTCCTCGAGCCAGGCGACGTGCTGGAGGTAGCGGTAGTCGGGGAGCTGAACCGGTTTGTCCGACCGGCCGAACCCGAAGAAGTCGGGGGCGATCACCCGCAGTCCTGCGTCGGCGAGCACGGGAATCATCCGGCGGTACAGATACGACCAGTCGGGCTGGCCGTGGAGGAGCAGCACGACCTCACCGTTCGGGTCGCCTGCCCCGACGTAGTGCATCCGCATGCCGTCGACCTCGGCGTAGCTCGGCTCCCACGGGTAGCCGGGGAGGTCGGCGAACGCAGCGTCGTCGGTGCGCACGAACGGGCGCCCTGCGCTGGTCCAGTGGATCTCGGCCTCGGCCCCCGTCACGTCGGGCGGCAGGTCGGCGGTGGTCGTCATGAGGGCTCCCTTCGAGGGCGTCGTCGCTCGAGTCTCGAGCCTGAACCCACCCGTCGCTAGAACCTTACGTCTAGAAAGAGTGATCGATCATGTCGAACGACCCCGAGCTCGCCGTGTGGTCGCGAGGGCACGGAGCGGGTTCAGGTGAGTAGCGTCCGTCGCCATGTCGAACGCCGTCAGAGCTCTTCAGCGACGGCGCATCGCCGGCGCACTCGTCGCGGGTGTGCTCGTGCTCAGCGCATGTGGGAGCGACGGGCTGACGCTGCCGGGTCAGGGTGAGGACACGGCACCCGAGCAGACCGAGCCCGGGAACCCCGAGCCCGAACCCACCGAGCCCGAACCGGAACCGGAGCCCACCGAGCCCGAGCCGGAACCGCCGCCACCCGATTCTGCCCCTCAGGAGCCTCCGGTCGAGGAGCCCGACGACGAGGACGACAGCGGGTTGTCGATCGGCCTCATCATCCTCATCGCGGTGATCGTGCTCGGGGTGCTCGGGCTGCTGTTCTCGCTCCTGGGTGCCGCGTCACGTCGCGGCGCGGCGAAGACCGCAGCAGACGACGCCAGCCGTCGACAGGTCGGCGAGCTCGTCGGACTGAGTCGCTGGTTGGTCGACCAGGGGAGCGTCGACGTGCTGCGTGCGACCGAGCGTTCTCAACTCGATCTGGCCTGGCAGACCACTCGCTCACGAGCCGTCGATCTCGAGAACCGCTGTCAGGCGATGGCGGGCGGAACTCGCGATCCGGCAGTACGCGGTGCGCTGGCGACGCTCGGCATCGACGTGTCGTCGTTGCGGGTCGCACTCGAGACGAACGTGTCGCTCCGGATCGATCCGAACGCCGCCAACATGCAGCAGCTGCTCCAGGACTCGGCGCAGACGGTGGCGTCACAACGTCAGACGGTCCGCGCTGCCACCGACGAGCTGGCTCGGTTGATCCTCTGACCGCCGAGACACAGCCTGGACGCGGTCGCCCGGCCCGGGGAAGGATCTCGCCATGACAGAGACGACGGTGGGGTTCATCGGTCTGGGTGCGATGGGGGAACCCATGGCGGCGAATCTGCTCTCCGCAGGGATCGACGTGGTCAGTTGCGCCAACCGGACTCGCGAGGCGATCGAACGTCTTGCCGGTCGGGGCCTCCGCGAGGTCGCCAACGCCGCGGAGGTGGGTGCCGAGTCGGACGTCGTGATGACCGTGGTCTGGGACGAAGCCCAGAACGACCGAGTGCTGCGCGGTTCGACCGGTGCGATCGCTGCGATGAGACGCGGCGGTGTCGTGATCGTCATGAGCACCGTGTCGCCCACCTACTGCCAGGAACTCGCGGCGGAGGCGGCCGATGCCGGGATCAGCGTGCTCGACTGCCCGGTGAGCGGAATGGTGCAGGGTGCGATCGACGGAACGCTCACCCTCATGATCGGTGGACCCGCCGACGTCGTCGAACGGTGTCGACCGGTCCTCGAACCGATGGGTTCGCTCGCCCTCTGCGGACCGATCGGAAGCGGTCAGGTGATGAAGCTCGCAAACACTGCGATGGCGATCAGAACCTTCGGGCTCCTGATGGAGGTGCGCGAGGTGGTCGCTGCGCAGGGCATGGAGCTCGACACGTTCATGGAGTTCCTCAACCGATCGACCGGCCGCAGTTTCGTCTCGGAGAACTGGCCGATGCCGCCCACGCGGATCACGTTCAGCGGGATGCCGGTCAAGGACATGCGTCGATGTGCCGCTGCTGCCGACGACGTCGATGTCGCCATGCCGATGCTCGAGCGGCTCCTGGAAGCCGGTGCCGACGACCACGAGGGGCCGGCGTAAGTCGCCGGCCCCGTCGAGTGCTCTCGCTCACCAGCTGACGGCTGTCGGCCAGATCCTCGGCGACGGGGCGGTACTCGTCAGCGGGCGATCGCCCCTCGCGCTCGCATGTCGCCCCAGCATTGCGTGGCGGGCGGTGACGACAGAAGGTGGTCAGTCGCCGTGGACTCGGCGCATGCAGTGCTCGAGAAGCGACCGCTGTCGTGCGATCGGCCATGCGCCCGGGTCAATGGCGGCCGCATCTCCGATTGCGTCGACGACTGCGACCACGAGTTCCGCGTCGAGGCGAGCATCGTCGGGCGTCACGCCGTCTCCTCCGGCGAGCGCCTGTGTCGCCGTATCGAGCCACTGCGATTGTGAGCGTCGGTGCTGCGACCGCAGGAACTCCGATCGGATCGCCGCGTCGCTGAACGTGCGCCACACGAGCCAGTCGCGTCGGGAGGTCTCGTCGTTCGGAAGTGCGTCGAGCAGGGCGTCGACCGGCGATCGGCCGAGGTCGAGCGCGGCGTCGAGCCGCGAGCGCATGGCCTCGTCGGCGTGGAGCAGCGCGGCGAGTACGACGTCGTCCTTGTCGGAGAAGTAGTGCGTCACGGCGCCCGTGGTCACCCCCG
The DNA here is from genome assembly GCA_039198505.1 of Actinomycetota bacterium. GTDB lineage: Bacteria > Actinomycetota > Acidimicrobiia > Acidimicrobiales > Ilumatobacteraceae > Ilumatobacter_A. The sequence continues at coordinate 25,355 of JBCCTP010000001.1, forward strand.
CGCGAGCTGCGATCGACTTGAGGGTCGCCTGCTCGATCCCCTCGTCGGCGATGGCCTCGGCGGCGGCCGCCGCGATGGTGGCGCGACGCTCGTCGCGATCGACGACCTTGGGCATTCACGCAGCCTAGGCGTTGACATATCCCTGGTTACGTAATAGAAGTTTCGCAACGATGAGAGGAGCCACGATGTCCGTCAGCATCCCCGAGTGCCGCGCCGGTGACGACGCCGACACGATGTACGCCGCGCTCGACGAGGCCGGGTGTCTCGTCGTGCACGACATGGTCGACGCCTCGACGATCGCCACCGTTCGTGCCGACCTCGCGGAGTTCATGGCGGCGGCGGAACCGGCCGCCGACCGTCCCGATGACTTCTATCCGGGGCTGACGCGACGCATCGTCGCCCTGATGCACCGGTCGTCGACGATGCGCGAGCTCATGATGCATCCCGTCGTCGGGCAGCTCGGCGATCGTCACCTCCTCCCCAACGGGAACAAGTGGCAGCTGAACGTGGGTGCGGCGCTCGAGGTCGGGCCGGGCGCTCGCGACCAGGTCTTGCACCGAGAGGAGGACCTGTACCCGTTCTTCCCACTCCCGCGTCCCCACCTCATCCTCGCGACGATGTGGGCCATGTCCGACTTCACGGCGGACAACGGCGGCACCCAACTCGTACCGGGCAGCCATCGGTGGGACGCCGACCGGCGAGCGGAACCCGACGAGGTCGTCCGCGCTGCGATGCCGGCCGGCTCGGTGCTGTTCTGGCTGGGTGGGACCCTGCACGGCGCCGGCGCCAATGTGACCACGGACGACTGGCGCTACGGCATCGTCCTGACGTTCAACCAGGGTTGGCTGCGAACGGAGGAGAACCAGCACCTCTCGATGCCCCTCGCCGACGCTCTCGCCCTTCCGGACGAGGTCCGGACGAGGCTCGGCTTCGACATGGACTACGGCGACGGCGGGCTCGGCTTCTACGACCCGTCGGTTCTGCTCACCCCGGCGACGGCATGACGTCCGACGGTGGGGCCACCGCCGGCACGTTGTCGGCGATCCACGTGTACCCGATCAAGTCGTGCCGGGCCGTCGCACTCGATCGTGCCGAGGTGACGCGGCGAGGCCTGGCCGGTGACCGCCTGTTCCAGGTGGTCGACGAGCAGACGGCGCCGGTGACCCAGCGACAGGAGCCGAAGCTTGCCACCGTGCAACCGACCGTCATCGATGGCGGTCTCCGGCTCGACGCCGACGGGCGGTCACCACTCGAGATCGCCACGCCGACGACGAACGACACCACGGCGACGTCGCTGCTCGGACTCCCGGTCGACGCCGCCGACGCCGGCGATGATGCGGCAGCGTGGTTCGCCGACCTGCTCGGCGCACCGGTTCGGCTGGTCGGCGTCACCGATGAGACCGATCACGTGGTTCCGTTCCCCGACGGCGAGATGCACCTCGGATGGGCCGACGGCTCGTCGGTCCTCGTCGCCAACTCGGCCTCTCACCGGTGGCTCGCCGAACGAGCCGACGAACCGTTCGGGATGGACCGGTTCCGCCCCAACCTCACCGTCGACGCCGACCCGTGGGTCGAGGACACCTGGCGCGAGTTGTCGGTCGGCGCGGCGCGACTGGGCGTGGGGCTCGCGTGGCCCCGCTGTGCGATCCCGCAGGTCGACCAGGTCGACGGGTCTCGACATCGAGAGCCCGCCAAGGTGCTGAAAGCCCATCGGTGGTGCGCCGACGCGTCGAACGGTCCGGAGGCCCTCCGGCCGCTCCTCGAAGGCAACGCGCTGTTCGGTATCGGCTGTTCGGTCGAGCGGGCCGGCGTCGAGGTCGCCGTGGGCGACCAGGTCGTGGTCCACCACACGGGCATCCGCGTCATCGACGGGCCCGCCTCCGACTGAGTCGATTTCGCGGACGGGTCGGTCAGGCGAGCCGGCGCCGGACCTCGCCGCAGAGCGCGAGCGTCTCGACGGCCTCGGGCTGCGTGATGTTCATGCAGCGGACGACCATCTCGTCGACGCCGATCTCGGCGTACCGAGCGAACGCATCGGCGACCCGCTCGACGCCTCCGGCGATCACGCCGTCTCGCGGCATGCCGCGGTATCCCGCGGCGATGAGCTCGTCGGCCCGCGCTGACGCCGTGGAGTCATCGTCGAGCACGATGACGTCGGCGCGCATGATCACCTGAGCCGACTCGTTGTCGAAGCGGCCGCACGCCTCGCGGAACGTGGCGATGAGGTCGGCGGTCCGCTCGACCGACGTTCCCGGAGAGCCGTACCAGGCAGTCCCCTCTCGTGCGGCTCGCTCGAGAGGCCCGGGCGATCCTGCGCCGATCCACCACTCGACCGACTGCTGTGGCCGGAGACCGATGCTGGCGTTCTCGACGCCGAAGCGTTCGCTGCTCACCGTCTCCCCAGCGAGGAGACCCTTCACCACTCGGATCGCCTCGTCGGTCGCGGCGCCGCGTCCGCGGAGGTCGGCGCCCATCGCGGCGAATTGGCCCTCTCCGCCGCCGATCCCCGTCTGCACGATGAACGGTCCGGAGGTGAGGGCCGCCAGGGTCCCGATCTGCTCGGCGACGAGCACCGGGTTCCACAGTGGGAGGAGGAAGAGGCAGCCGGCGGGGCGTGTCGACGTCCACTCGGCGAGCAGCCGACCGAGCATCGGGGTGTTCTGGTAGTAGAAGCCCGGCACCGCGTGGTGGTCGCCCAGGCTCAGGCTGTCGAGCTCGGCGTCGTCGGCTGCGCGTCCCCGCTCGATCAGCCATGTCGCACCAGTGGCGGGATCGGGGGCGGACAGGGCGGAGGTCAACGAGGCTCCGATCTTCATCGCCTGATGGTACGGGTCGCTCAGCGGGCCACCGTCATGCGCCGAGAGGCGCCATGATGTCGGGCGTGGCGAACACGGAGATGACCGGTCGCTCCGTCGCGGAGCCGTCGACCGTGGCGACGCGTCGACGCGACGTGGTCGACGCGTTCGTCGACCTCATGCTCGCGACCGGCACGCCACCCGCCCCCGAGGACGTCGCCGCCTCGGCGGGTGTCTCGCGAGCGACGTTCTTCCGGTACTTCGCCTCGCTCGACGAGTTCCGCAACGAGGTCTCGGCGCGCGTCATCGAGCGATTCCCGGAGCTGTTCTCACTCCCGGAGGCCGACGTCGGTCCCCTCGAAGATCGGATCCAGCGCTTCGTCGACGCACGCTTCGAGCTCCACGAGACCCTGCACGCGTTCGAGTTGCTCGGGCGGGCTCACGCGGTGCGCGACCCCGCCTCGGCCGACAGGGTCGACGCCGTCCGCACGGTCCAGGCCGATCAGGTGCGGAACTACTTCGAGGCCGATCTCGCGGCGCACGGACCGGCGCGCTGCGACGACATCGCGGCGGCGATCGCGGTGCTGACGTCGGTCGAGTCGTGGGAACAGTTCCGTCGGTCCCACGGTCGATCCCCGCTCCAGACTCGCAGGGCATGGCGAGGCGCCCTCGCCGGGATCCTGTGCGTCTCGTGACAGCGGGACCAGGTCGGTCGCCGGGGCCGTGATCAGAGCACGCCGGCGAGCCAGTCGCGGGCGTCGATCATCATCTCGATCGTCTGGCTGTGCGCCATGTCGTAGGCGTGGTGTCGGAGGTCCCATCCACCGTCGCCGAGGGTCGAGATCACGTCGTTCGGCTGGTCGGGTCCGATGACGGGATCCTTGGTGCCCCACTGGAAGAGCGCCGGTCGCCCGTCGCCGTTCGACAGGTCGAGGTCGAGGCCTGCGACGTCGGGAACGCCGCAGCAGATTGCCCACACTCCCGCGTAGCGGGGGGCGCCGACCCGACCGGCGAGCGCGAGCGCGAGGAATCCGCCCTGGCTGAATCCGCCGACGATGCACCGTTCGAGTGGGACCCCCGCCTTCTCGGCTTCGGCGGCGATGAACGCTTCGAGGGTGTCGAACGACGTCATGAACTGTGACCAGTCGTGCTCGAACGTCTCGAGGTCGATCGTCCACCACCCTGCTCCGTCACCGTCGGGCATGTCGATCGGACCGCGAGGAGCGATCGCGGTGAACCGCTCGTCGGGATCGACCAGCGGGACGTACGAGGCGAGGTGGTGCTGCTCGGCGGTGTAGCCGTGCATGAGGAAGAGGAGCCGATCCACGCCGGCACGGTCGATTCGATACTGCGTCAGTGGCACGGCCCGAGTCTGGCATCCCGCCGGCCCGGTGCGGATGGCCACCTACCGGTCGTCGTCGATCGTCGCGACGAACGCCCGGATCGCCGTGGTGACCGCGGCGGGTTCCTCGAGGTGCGGGAAGTGTCCCGCATCGAGGAACTGCAGTCGCCCGTCGGCCACTTCGTCGGTGACCGTGTCGTACTCGTGCGGCTGTTGGCCGGGGTCGTGGCGTCCCTGGAGGAACAGCACCGGCATCGTCATGGCGCCGAAGAGGCCGTTCATCCGCTCCTCGAGTTCACGATCGAAGCCGGCCGACACGAAGCTCGCCGACATGCCCTCGGCAGCACCGGGGTGCCGGATCTCGGTCCTCATCCGGTCGATGTCCTCGTCGGCGATCGGGGTGTGCACGAGCGAGTCGCCGCCGTCGGGTCGGTCGATGACGCCGTAGGCGGCCTCGACGAGCGGTCCCGACTCGAACAACGGCACCGCCTCCGGGCTGTGGAAGAACTCGTGCGGCGGGCGTGGCTCGCTGTGCGGGCGGTTGCCCGACTGCTGCATCCGGACGTAGCCACGGATCCGGTCGGCCATGCCGTCGATGGCGCACAGGTGGTCGGCGATGACGGCACCTCGGTCGTGCGCGACGAGGACGAAGGAGTCGAGACCCAGGGAGTCGAAGAGGTCGACCCATTCGGTCGCGCAGTGGGCGTAGTCGTAGTCCGCTTCGTCGCGGGTCGGGTGGGCCGACTGGCCGTACCCCTTGAGGTCGAACGCGATGCAGTGGTACTCGCCGGCGAGGGCGCCCATCTGGTGATGCCACGCGTACCAACTCTCCGGGAATCCGTGGGCGAACACGATTGCGGGGCGGTCGGTCCCTCCCGTCGTCACCGCATGGAACGTGACGCCGCCCGCGTCGACGAAGCGGTGGGTGACCTCGACACCTGTCCAGAGCGTCTCCTCCTCCTCGTCGTGGTTCGTGGATCCTGCGGGTGCGTCGGCGGTCATGTTCGTTCGTCCGTTCGAGTGGGGGCGTGTGCGTATCGGGTGTCAGCGCATCGCGGCGAGGAGTGCGGTCGACGCCGTGCGGAGCTCTGTCGCATCGCAGGCGACGGCGGCCACGTAGCGGTCGGGCCGGACGATCACGGCGCCGCCGTCGGGCAGCGTCGTCGGGAGACCGCCCACGGGGACGGTCACGACGCGGCCGAGGCCTGTCCAGTCGGCGACCACGTCGGCCGCAGTGGCCTCGTCGTCGACGACCACGCCGAATCCGGGACCGATCAGCTCGTCGAGCGGGACTCCGTCGACCATCGGCTGTCGCATCTGGCGGCCGACCGACGGGTGATCACCGTCGAGCAGCCCGTGTTCGAGGTGGGGGAACGGACGCCCACCGCCGTACCCGGATTCGAGGCCGGACTCGCCATCGCCGTGACCCGACAGCTGGTCGATCAACTTGCCGGTGTCGACCGCATGGGCGACGACCCCGGCCGCGTGGGGGAGTCGTTCCTCGGCGTAGGTGTCGAGGAGCGCATCGCCGGCGAGCCCCCGCTCGACGAGCTCGAGCTTCCACGCCAGGTTCGCGGCATCGCGAACACCGGAGCAGAGACCCTGGCCGAGGAACGGCGGCATCTGGTGCGCCGCATCACCGGCGAGGAACACCCGACCCGCTCGCATCCGTTCGGCGACCGTGGCGTGGAATCGGTACACGACGGCGCGGATCAGCTCGGCGTCGTCGGTTGTCAGCCACGGTCGCAACAGCTCCCACACCCGCTCGGGGCGGACCATCTCGTCGCGGGTCTCGCCGGGTTGCAGTTGGAACTCCCACCGTCGGTAGTCGGCATGTCCGACCACGAACGTCGTCGGACGGTGGGGGTCGCAGATCTGCTGGACCAACGCAGGCAGTGTCGTCACCGGCCTCGTGAGGCGGACGTCGAGGACCAGCCAGTCCTGGTCGTACCCCTGGTCGACGAACGGCACGCCGAGCTGCTTGCGGATCGAGCTCGACGCCCCGTCGGCCGCGATGAGCCACCGTGCCGAGCAGGTCCTGTCGATGCCGTCGAGGCTGCGGACGTCGACGTCGACGGAGACGTCACTCTGTGACACCGCCGTGACCTCGGAGCCGAGGCACAGCTCCACGCCCGCCTCCTCGGCGCTCGCCCGGAGGAAGGCCTCGAGCTCGGGCTGGTAGTAGGTGACGGTCGGGTGGTGGCCGAGCGGCCAGTCCGCGTCGTCGGGCAACTCGGCACCGACGATGCGCTCGCCGTCGACCGTGACGAACTCCGCGCCGCGGAGGGGGGTGGTGATCGCCCGCAGATCGTCGGTGAGTCCGGCGCCCTGGAACACGCGTTGGATCTCGTCGTCCATCACGATCGCCCGCGGCAGGTCGTAGATCTCGGTCGAGCGTTCGAGCACGCGCACCGAGAACCCGCGCCGTGCGAGGAGCAGTGCGGCCGTCACGCCGACCGGTCCGCCGCCCACGACGATGAGATCGAGACCGCCTGGCGCGTCGTCCCGTTGCCTCCGCGTCCGATCGAGGTCGTTCATGTCGTCCTGCCGTGGTCGGGACCGAGGAGCATCGTCACCAGTGCGTCGGCGTGTGCGTCGACGAACGCGTCGTCGATCGGGTCGCCGCCCAGCAGGTGCCGGGCTTCGGGCGCATTGACGTAGGCGAGCGACGCCGCGCCGACGACCGTGTAGTACAGGACGGTCTCGTCGATGGGTGCGACCGATCCGGTTCGGCGGAGCTCACGCCACGCGCCGGTGATGATGTCGTAGCGCGGCCGGGTGTGCCGCTCGACGATCCATGCCAGTCGATCGGAGTCGGCGGTCGCTTCGAGCACCATGATGCGGTTGAGTTCGGGAAGTTGGGCGACGGCGCGCACGATCGCCCGGAGCCCATCGGCGAACGCATCGGGCGTGATGGCTTCGCCTGCGCCGGCGATGTCGGGAACGGCGTCACCGAGCAAGCGATCGAGCTGCTCGAACACGTGGTCGACCGCCGCCCGCCACAGCGCCTCCTTGGACTCGAAGTGGTAGTTGATCTGTGGTTGGTGCGTGCCGGCTCGCGTCGCGATCGCCCGGGTGGAGGCGCCTTCGAATCCGTGGGCCGAGAACTCTTGGACGGCAGCATCGAGGAGGGCGAGTCGGGTGGCGTCGGCGCGGGCCTGGCGACGGCGGGAGGTGCTGGTGAGTTCATCGGTGGACGGCATGCTGTTGACCATTCTCTATCAATCGATATAGTTTGTCCAGCGGTTCGGGTGTCGACGCGACACCCAGCGAACGACAGGGAGTGCCGCCATGGGATTGCACCGGCTCACATCGATCACGCTCGGCGTTCCGGACGTCGACGCGTCTCGGACGTTCCTGACCGACTTCGGGCTCATGCCCGGTGACGACGGCTGGCTCACCACACGAGACGGTGGCGACCAGGTCGAACTCGTCGAGTCGTCGCAGCGACGGCTCGCACGCCTCGGGCTCGGAGCGGAGGAGCCCGACGACCTGGCGCGCATCGCCCAGCGAGTCGACTCGGTCGGACTCGGCACGGTCCTCGAGTCCGGCGACGATCGACTGGTGGTCGAGGAGCCGGTCACGCGTCTCCCGGTCGAGATCACCGTCGCCGCCCGCTACGAGAACGCGGTCGAGCCCGTCGCCGTCAATCGGCCGACGCACACCGAGCGCATCGACCGCCCGGCGTCGGCCGTCCTGGCCGACGAGCCGGTCCACCCGTCGAACCTGACCCATGTCGTCTACGCCACGCCCGACCAACCGACGACGCTTCGCTTCTTCACCGACGTGGTGGGCTTCGAGATCAGCGACCAGGTGCCGGGGATCATCGCGTTCACGCGCTGCAGCGACGTGCACCACAACCTCGCGCTGCAAGCCGGCCCTGTCGCCTACCCCCACCACATCGCCTTCGAGATGGACGAGGTCGACGACGTCGTGCGTGGGGGCATGGCCATGGTCGAGGCCGATCCCGACCGTCACACGTGGGGGCTCGGCCGACACGCCATCGGATCGAACTGGTTCTGGTACCTCCGCGAACCGAACGGCACGTTCGTCGAGTACACGGCCGACATCGACCGCATCTCGGCCCAGGACCTCTACCGACCCAAGGAATGGCAGGGTCACGAGTTCCTGTACTCGTTCGGACCGCCGACGCCCCAGGAGTTCCTCGAGCCGGCCGACCTGCCCGGCATCATCGCGGCCGGTGCTTGACCGCGAACCGACCGGTCACGCCACAGCGCACACGACATCGATCCACCCGAGACCTCCAGGAGCAACGTCATGGGATTCCGACTCGCCAACGTCGACGGCCGCGCAGCGCTCGTCGCCGACGACCAGTACTTCGACCTCGAGACCGTCAGCGACGGTTCGATCGGGTCCGACCCGATGGCCGCGCTCGCGTCACCTGACGAGCTGTCGGCGCTGTCGGCCTCGCTCGCCGATCGCACACCGACCGGCTCGCTGTCCGACGTCGCGCTCGGTCCGCCGGTGCCTCGGCCTCAGAAGTCCTTCGGGATCGGACTCAACTATCACGCGCACGCGACCGAGTCGTCGATGGAGATCCCCGACAACCCGCTCGTGTTCACCAAGTTCCCGTCGTGCCTCGTCGGACCGACGGTCGACGTCGAGATGCGCAGCGACGCCTGCGACTACGAGGGGGAACTCGTCGTCGTCATCGGTCGTGGCGGCAAGGACATCGCCGCGGCCGACGCCTGGGACCACGTCGTCGGCGTCACCGTCGGCCAGGACATCTCCGACCGAGCGGCCCAGTTCGCCGCGAAGCCTCCGCACTTCGATCTCGGCAAGTCGTTCGACACCTTCGGCCCGATGGGACCGGTGCTGGTGTCGCTCGACGAGGTCGGCGACCCGAGCGATCTCCACGTCGTCACCACGGTCAACGGCGATGTGCGTCAGGACGACACGACGGCGAACCTGATCTTCGACGTGCCGACGCTCATCTCGTACCTGTCGCACATCACCACGCTCGTCACGGGCGACGTCATCTTCACCGGGACCCCCGAGGGGATCGGTGCGGCACAGGGCGCCTTCCTCGCCGACGGCGACGTGATCACCACGACCATCGACGGGATCGGAACGATGACGAATCGGTGCGTTCGGGTGTCCGACCACACGTGACGTCCGGCCGCCGGCTCACTCGTGCTTGCCGACCTCCCAGCCGACGTCGGTGAGGGTCGAGCGGGCGAACGAGCCCGGTTCGTCCTCGAGCTGGGTCGCCACCGTGTCGTTCCAGCGGTTGAGCCAGCCGAAGAGCGAGATCACTCCGACGATCGAGACGATCTCCTCGGTCGAGTAATGCTTCCGGAGCTCGGCGAAGTCGTCCTCGGTGGCCGCGTTCGGCGTGATGCCGGCGTGGAACGCCAGCCGCAGGGCGGCGCGCTCGGCGTCGGTGAAGAGTTCGGAGGTCTCGAACTCCCACGCCGCGGCGATCTTGGCCGGGTCGGTCCCCTGATTCGCTGCCGTCGCCCCGGTGTGGGCCTGGCAGTAGCGACACCCCGATGCGCTGCTCGTCACGTGGGAGACGAGGTTGATCAATTCGGGGGACAGCAGCGGATTCGCCATGACGCTGGGCGCGAGACCGAGGAAACCGTCGAGGATCGCTGGCACGTGAGCCATCGTGCGCAACGAACTCGGCACGAAGCCCATCGCTCCCTCGATGAGCGAGAAGAGCTCCTCGTACTGCGGGAGCTCCTTGCGGGGGATCGGTGGAATGTGGGGCATCAGGACCTTTCTGTCGTGGACGCGAGTGCGCGGCGGTGCTCGGACGGGCTCTGGCCCGTCCATCGACGGAAGGCGCGGCGGAAGGCACTCTCGGTCGAGTAGCCGAGGGTGTGGGAGATCTGGAAGAGGCTCATGTCGGTGCCAGCGACCAACTGTCGGGCGTTGGCCTCGCGCACGTCGTCGATCACGGAGCTGACCGACGTGTCGAACTCGTCGACGCGTCGCTGCAGTGTTCGCAGGCTCATGCCGAGCCGCCCGGCCAGCGCAGATGCGCGGTAGTCGCCGTGCGCCGCGTTCCGCGCAGCCGCGTCGCGAATCTGGAGCAGCTCGGCCGGGTCACCTTCTCGTTCGAGCTGCTGGCGAACGAGTTCCAGGTGAGCACGAAGGACCCGAAATCGCTCGCCCGCATCGGGGTCGACCGGATCGCTCAGCCGATGGGCGTGCAGCAGCAGCGCGTTGAACGGAGCGTCGAAGTGAACCGGAGCCGAGAACACCTCGGAGTACCGCTCGACCGGCGCCTGGGCCGAGTGACGGAACCACACTCCGCGGACTGCGTCGGGCGCACCGAACACCTCGCCGATGGCGCGGGCCCCCATCGCGATGCCCATCTCGGCGTTCTGTGGGCCGAACGCATCGTCGTTCGGGTGTTCGAGGCGCAGCAGCGGGCCCGGCGAGGACTCGATCAAATCGAGGACCGCGTTGGTCGACAGGACGCTCCGATACCTGACGAAGGTCTCGAGGCCGGCGCGCAGGTCGGGCACGAGCCGGGCGACGGGTTCGAGCGGACCGAGGAAGTGCAGTGGCGATGCGGCCACCATCTCGAAGGCCACCGGCTCGTCGGGGAACCGCTCTTGGAGGAGTCCGAGGATGCGCGACACGGCGTCCTCCGGGACTCGGTCGGGAGCTGCGACGAGCGTGCGCGGTTCGAGCCCGGCGGCATCCGCGACGGTCTCCAACGAGAGACCGCGCTGCACTGCGTAGGCCGCCGCGGCGGCCATGAGCGTCGCCAGCATCGACGGGTCGCTCAGGGTGTCGTCAACGGCTCGGTCTTTGTCGTCCATGGCGCGAACCGTCGAGAGGGCGGTCAGTACCTTCCGGCGCCGGTCGATGTTACGCGACCGATTCTCGACCCAGCGACGGACGCCAGGAGGCGCCATGACCACGAACCCGAAAGAGATCCTGAACCTCATCAAGATCCTCTCGCCGACGACCCTGCCGAAGCTCGAATACATCTCGCGCGAGGACCTCACGCTCACGAACGTCAGGGAGGGCGGTGTGCGGGCCGACGCCCCGCTGACCTCGGACCTGCGTTACCCGGGACCGTCGAGCTACCCGCTCGGCGCCGAGAACGCACACGGTGAGGTCGAGACGATCAACGGTGTCGAGTTCGCCCACTGGTACGCAGACGCCGACGGGGTCGTCTGGCACTTCGTGACGACCGGAGATCCCGGCAACGAGCCGTTCGTGATGGTGCACGGGTTCCCCGAGAGCTGGTTCACGTTCCACCACCAGATGGCGGACCTCTCCGACCAGTTCTACTGCATCGCCGTCGACACCCTCGGGAACGGTCAGAGCGACAAGCGGCTCGACCTCGACTACCGCTACTCGGCGATCGCCGAGTCGTTGGGAACGATGCTGGACACGATCGGGATCGACCGTTTCAACCTCGGCGGACACGACCGAGGCTCGGTGATCTCGGACCACCTGCTCAACGTCGACGGCATGGAGCAGCGCGTCCTGCGCTACGTCCGCATGCAGCAGTCGGCCAACGAGCCCCACGGTGACCCTCAGCCCCCGCACGACATCTTCGCCCAGTCGTGGTTCCCCACCCTGATGAAGTGGACCGGCTTCCCGCGCGTCGCGTATGCGGCCGGCGGGTACCGCGTCGAGGGGATCTCCAAGGAGGTGCTCGATCGGCTCGATCACGAGGTCAAGTTCCAGGGCGTGGCCGAGGCCTCTCCTCGCCAGTTCGCCACGACCGGCTTGCAGCAGGAGCTCGAGGATCGACACGGCTTCTTGTTCGCCAAGATGACGATGCCGGTGTTGTTCCTCCAGGGCAAGCTCGACCCGGGTCAGCACGTCGAGGAGTACGAGAACACGCCCGACTTCGTCGCGAACGGCCGGGTGCAGTTCCTCGACGGCAACCACTTCTTCCAGCTCGAGGTGCCCGACGAGGCATCGGCCGCGATGCGGGAGTTCCTGTCCGAGCCCCTGCCGTGACGACCGGCGACGGTGAGGACGCGATCCTCGATTCGCAGGCGCCGACGCGGCACCTCGAGGCCGACGTCGTCCTTCTCGAACTGGGTCAGGCGGGTGCCACGCGAGCGAGGACGCTGTCGGTCGGCAAGATCGTCGTGCTCTCGATGCTGGCTGGCGCGTTCATCACCGCCGGCGCGTTGCTGAGCTCGCTGCTGGTCGCCGACGTCGAGTCGACCGGACTGCGACGGTTGCTCGAGGGATTCGGCTTCTCGGTCGGGTTCTTCATGGTCGTGCTGTCGGGCGCGCTGCTGTTCACCGAGGTGAACGTCGAGCTGCCGGCGACGGCGCTGGGCGGCCGGGCGTATGACGTCCGCCATCTCGTGATCCGGTTGTGGCTCCTCGCTGCGCTCGGCAATCTCGCCGGCGCGTTCCTCGTCGGTCAGCTGATCAATCTGGCGCACGACTTCAGTGCCACGGATCTCGCGACGCTCGTCGAGATCGCCGAGACGAAGGCGCGGTTCCGAGACGAGGGCGGCGCCGAGGGGTGGTTCCGGGCTGTCTCGTCCGGCGTCCTCGGGAACTGGCTCGTCGGGATGGCGGCCTTCCTGTCGACGATGGGTCGGACGATCATCGGAAGGTACGTGCCCGTGTTCCTCGTGGTCGTCGCGTTCGTGTCGAGCGGGTTCCTCCACAGCCCGGCCAACATGGCCTTCTACTCGCTGGTCGGCCCGATCGGTGAGGGGCCCGGATGGGCGACGGGCCTGTGGTGGGCGATCCTGCCCGCTGCGGTCGGCAACATCGTCGGTGGGGCGGTGCTGGTCGCGCTGCCGTTCTGGTACGCCGGGACCCGCCGCCCCGACGAGGCGCGATCGGCCGCCTAGCCCGCTGTCGCATCGCTGCGGCCGGCCGACTCGATCATCGCGGCGGTGGCGTCGGCCAGCGCGGTGAGACGCGTGCGGTAGACCTTCGCGGTCGGAGCGTCGTGCTTCAGGCCGAGGGGGCCCAGCTCGAGGAGTTCGGCGGCGCGGCGGGCGAGTCGTCGGTCGCCGTCGGTGATGTCGATCAGTCTCCGCTCGAGAGTTCGGCGACGGCGTGCGTGCGCCTCGTCGGCGACGTCGCTGGCGGTGGCGCCGCGAGCTTCGAGGAGTTCGTCGCCGTGTGCGCTGCCGAGTAGCGGGCCGATGACGTCGCCGCGGTATCGCTGGAGGTAGCCGTCGAATCGATCGGCCAGGTGACCGGCGGAGGAGAGTGCAGCGAGAGCGGCCCGGTTGGCGTCGTCGAGGATCTCGGACAGCGCCGATCGGAAAATCTCGTCTCGGTTCGCGAAGTGTTGGTAGAGGGCCGGGCGGGAGAGTCCCGACGCCTCGGCGATGGCGGCCATCGACGTCGCCGAGTACCCGCGCTCGGCGAAGAGCGCTATCGCCGCCGAGCGCACGGAGGCGAGACGGCTCTCGAGTTCGTCGGGTGGGAGCGCAGCCGGCACGACGCCATCTTGACATCCGAGCACCCCGTTGTCAGGATGCGTCCTGACAGATGATGACTCGATTGTCAGAATGTCGCACTGCGTCGTCCAACGAAGGGAAGCTCTCATGTCCACCGTCCTGATCACCGGCTGCTCGAGTGGAATCGGCCGGTCGACGGCCGCACGGTTCCA
>JBCCTP010000002.1:0-38142 GCA_039198505.1 Actinomycetota bacterium
CACCTGCCCGAAAATCGCGGTGTGTAATGCGTGGCCGATCGGCGGGGCCGCAGTCTAGCCCCGCCGATCAACTTGGTCACTCAGCCAGTTCGATGAGTCCCCCGAGCGTCGGCTCGAACCCGCAGGCGTCGATGTAGAAGGACCGCAGATCCTCATCGAAGCCGACGTGCAAGAAATCACATCCAGCGTCCTGTGCTCCGTCGCGGGCGGCGTGCACGACGGCGACACCGATACCCCGTTGCCGGTAGTCGGCGTCGACCATGACGTCTTCGATGAACGCGTGGACCAGGCCGTCCCACAGGACGTTGACGAAGCCGACGAATCGGTCGCCATCTCGTGCGACGACCCAGCCGAGGCTGTGCCGTTCGGTCTGGTCGACCCAGTCCCACTCGGACTCGTCGAACAGGCGCGTGTCGAACGCTGCTGCGTGGAGTGCGTGGATCTCTCGGTTCGTGAACGATCCGCGCCACGCGTAAGTGATGCTGCCGTGAGGCATCAACTCTCCTTGGAAGAAGGAAGATGAATGCCCCGGCTGCGCCGGAGGTCACTCAGTCGTCGAGTCGACCTCACACAGCGAGGGCGGTGAAGTCGAAACGTGCGCTGTCCATCAAGGGTCTCCTCGGCGTCATGGCTGACGAACGCCAGCCACCCGGAACCGTACGCCCCTCAGCCGACTGGACCCCGCTCTGTATCGGCACATCAGTCGACGCGCGCCACGGCCATGGAAGTGCCCAGTGGAGCTGCGTTCAGTCCCAGGTGAGCCGGGCAAGCTTGGCTTTCAGACCGGCCGGATCCAGGCGATAGGTCTCGATCCACCGCCCCGCCGAGTCCAACTCGTGGCTGAGTAGGCGAATGCCTCTTGCGTAGTAATCGACGTTCGCCAAAGACCCTTTGAGATCGAAGCGCAGCGATGGTCCCTCGAGACCGCCGCGGCGGTACCACTCCTCGCGAACGAGTCGGCCGTCGTCGAAGTCCCGCGAGGGCCCGTCGAGGAGACCGTCGACGGTGGTCGAGTGGAGGTCCTCAGCGGGCTGTCGTCGGGTTCATGGCCGGCTACTCCGGCCGGACGATGACCGCCGACCGGATCGACCTGACCAGGTGAGCACCCACAACAGTGGCTTCGACACGCCAATCCGACCACACGAAGATCGATGGAGTCCACCGCGCACGACCCTCCGCAAACCAGGTCGAAGGACGGCGCGATCCTGCCGACCCGCGCTCGGCACCGACCCTGATCAACCAGCCGTTCACCCCACGCAGGTGCGCCACGCCTGCGCTCCGACAAGCCGGATCTCGCCGCGTCTCATCGACCGATGCCGTCGCCAGCGGTCGGTTCCCACAGCGCAGCGTCGTCGCCGGCCTCCCAGTCGGCCCAGGCGTCCTCGTAGGCGGCGCCGAGCGCCGAGGCGCGCAGGAGCCGGACCGCCTTGTGGACCACTGCCGATCGAGACGGCAGCCCGTGATCGGCGGTGTACTCGTCGAGGAACTCGACGTCCTTGGCCGGGAGCGAAACACTGAGCCTCATACTCGGATACCGCCGACGGTAGTACCGGGGTCGGAACGGTCACTTCAGGGAGCCGGAGAGGTCGATGCCTTTCAGGAAGATCCGCTGCAGGGCGAAGAACACCAGGATCGGCACGGCCATCGACAGCGCGGCGCCGGACAGCACCAACGGGATCGCGGTGTCGTACAGGCCGCGGAACTGGTACAGCGCCACCGAGATCGGCTGGCGACCGAGGTCGCTCGACAGGTAGATCAGCGGCTCGAGGAAGTCGTTCCAGGCGAAGAAGAAGTGGAACAGCGACACGGCGAGGATCGCCCCCTTCGCCTGCGGGAGGATCACCGTCACGAGCGTGGTCAACGGTCCGGCGCCGTCGATCTCGGCCGCCTCGTCGAGGTCACGCGGGATCGTCAGGAAGAACTGCCGGAGCAGGAACACGTTGTACGCGTTGGCGAAGAAGTGCGGGACGATCAACGGCAACCACGTTCCGACCCACCCGAGCTTCACGAACACGGCGTACGTCGGCACGAGCGTCACGAAGCGGGGCAGGATGATCGTCGCCACGAGCGACATGAGGATCAGCGACTTGCCCGGCATCCGGAACCGCGACAGGCCGTAGGCGACGAGCGTCGACGACAACACCGTTCCCGCCATGCCGAGCCCGGCGATGATCGACGTGTTGCGCAACGCCCGCACGAACTCCAGCCGCTCGTTCGCCTCGCCGAAGTTGTCGAACTTCGGGTCGAACTCGAGTGCGGGGTCGAGCGTGCGCCACCGGCCCTCCCACACGATCTCCGTGTCGGGGTCGGCCGGATCGACGAACACGCTCGACTCGCGACCGGGCTGAACCAGTGCGAGTTCCTTCGTCCCCTCACCCGGGATCGGCACGGAGTACAGGTCGAACTCCTCGCCATCGATCTCGGCGGTGATCGGCGACATCGGCAGGATCCGCTGGTTCGCCAACTGGTCCTCGCTCTTGAGCGATGTCGTCAGCATGAACACCAGCGGGAGCAGGAACGCCACGAGCAGCATCACGGCGAACAACGTGACGACGGATCGCGAGATGAACCGGCGCGTGCCCCGATCGAGATCGCGGAAGCGACGGGTGGGCTCTCGCGCCATCACCGTTCGGGCGATCGGATTGCGCTCCACCCGAGCTGCCGCATCGTGAGCTGGCGGGTCGATGGGTCGGTCGGTGTCGAGCGACATCAACGCTCCTCGTACTCGTAGTGGACCCAGTACTTCGCGGTGCGGAAGAGGATCGCCGTGAGGGTGAACACCACGATGAACATGCCCCAGGCGAGCGCTGCGCCGTAGCCGCCCTTGAAGAAGGTGAAGGTCTCCTGGAAGAACACCATCGTGTAGAAGCGACTCGCCCCGTCGGGCGGGCCTTCGGGTCCGAGCAGGATGAACGGGACCACGAAGTACTGACCGAGGCCGACCAGGGCGATGATCACGTTGTAGAAGGTGATCGGGCTGATCATCGGCCACGTCACGTCGCGGAACAGCCGCCACTTCGAGGCGCCGTCGATCTTCGCCGCCTCGTACAGCTGCGTCGGCACGCCGTTGAGCGCCGCGATGAAGATGATGATCGCATTGCCGATCCCCCAGAGCGACATGAAGACGAGCATCGGGAGCACCCAGTTCGCCTCGTTGAGGAAGTTGGGCACGCTCTCCCACCCGAGCCATCGCAGGAGGCGGGGGAACCAGCCCGACACGTCGTTCAGGTAGAACTGCCACACGATGAGGCCGGCGACGAACGGCACCATCGAGGGCAGGTAGAACATCGCCCGGAAGAAGCTCCTGCCCCACAGCCGATCGCTCGTGAGCAGGTAGGCGAGGAACAACGGGACGAAGATCATCGCCGGGATGAACATCACCCCGAACTTGAGGGTGACCCAGAGCCCGTTGCGGACGTCGGGGTCGGACCACATGGTCCGCCAATTCTCGAGCCCGACCCACTCGGTGCTGACGCCCTCGTCCTGGACCAGCTCGTAGTTCGTGAAGCTCATCAGGAACGACGCCACGATCGGGAACAGGAAGAACAGAACGAGACCGACGAGCCACGGCGACACGAACGCGACACCCCGTCGTCGTTCGCGGCGCGCGAGCCGTCCGTCGCCGGCGTCGAGTTCGTCGGAGGCGTCGGTCGCTCCGGTGAAGATGGTCGTTGCCACGTGAACCTCCCGGTCGTGTCCCGCTGGTGAGAGCCGGTGGTCGGGGTCGAAGGGGCTCCGCCGTACGGCGAACGCACGACGGGACCCCGACCACCGGGGACGAGCGATCAGCTCGAGACGGTCTCGATCAGCTCGAGAAGATCTCGTTCAGATCGGCGAGGAGCTCCTCGACCGCGGCATCGATGTCGAAGTCGGGTTCACTCATGAGCGGACTGCCGAGCTCCTTGATCCGAGCGTCGGCCTCGGCGAAGTTCGGCATGTTCTGCTCGTGGTTCGGCACGTCCGGGTAATCGAGCCCGGCCATGATCACCTCCCAGTCGACGTCCTGCGTGAACCGCTCGTCGAGCGACGCGAAGTAGTCGTCGCGGATGTCGGCACGGGCGGGCGCCGCTCCGTAGACGGTGAGCGCGTCGAGCGCTGCGTCCTCGAGCAGGAACCGGAGCACCTCGAAGGCGGCCTCGGGGTTCT
The DNA here is from genome assembly GCA_039198505.1 of Actinomycetota bacterium. GTDB lineage: Bacteria > Actinomycetota > Acidimicrobiia > Acidimicrobiales > Ilumatobacteraceae > Ilumatobacter_A. The sequence goes on from JBCCTP010000002.1 coordinate 4,147, forward strand.
CGGTGTCCTTGTGGATCCGGAACGAGTCACCGTGCAGCTTCGACACGACGGTGCCGTCGTGGTTCGGCACGGCCGCGAGGTTCCAGTTGAGGCGCGGGTTGCCGTCCTCGTCGGCCAGACAGCACGTGTACCAGAGGTGCGTGTTCGCCATGGCGACGCGACCCGAGTTGAACGAGTTGCCCGCGAGCGCGTCGCTGCCTGCCTCGTCGGCGTCGGGGGTCACACCGAGGCCGTGGACCATGTTCTGATACCACTTCCACTGGTCGACCCACGGCCCGGGGATCTGAGCCGAGCCGTCGTCGGCGACCACCGAACCGGCACCGAACATGGTGCCCATGGCGGCCGGGTCCTCCGTCCACTGGTTGACGTATCCCCACTGCTCGGTGGCGGTCGCGTCGAAATCGGGACTGGTCGCGTCGTTGCCGTTGGCGTCGACCGTGAGGATCTGGGCGAGCTCTTCGACCTTCTCGAAGTTCCACTCGCCCTCCCACTCGGTGCCCTCGCCGTACATCGTGATGCCGTTCGCGCCGTACTCGGCCGGCGGGTAGGGCAGGCCGGCCTCGTCGAACAGGTCGGTGTTGTAGAAGATCGCCGATGGGAAGACGGCGAACGGGATCCCGAGGAGCCCCGTCTCGTCGCGGTAGACGTCCTTGGCGTCGCCGAACTGGTCGATGTCGTATCCCGACGACGCGACCAACGGATCGAGGTCGAGGTACTGGCCGGCGAAGGCGTTCGAGCCGGCGAGTCCCACGGGGCCGATCAGGTCGGGGGCGTCGCCGCCCGCAATCTGTGTGGCCAGGACGTCGGACGCCGTCTGGTTGTCGACGTACTCGACGACCAGCTCGATGTCGTCGTGGCTGTCGTTGAACGCGTCGACGATCGCGTTCTGACCGTCGATCTGCTCGTCCTGGGAGCCGGTGCCGAGCCCCACGAACCATCGGACGCGCACGGTGCCGTCGGCGGGTTCGTCCGCCCCGCCGGCGGCGGTCGCCGCCGAGTCATCGGACTGGTCGTCGCCGCCATCATCACTGGCGGAGTCGGCGTCGGTCGCTCCGTCGTCGACGGTGTCGGCAGCGTCGTCGTCGCCGTCGCTGCCGCACGCACCGGCGACGAGTGCCATCGCGACGGTCGCGGCGAGAAGCGCAGAGCGGCGGTTTCGGCCGCGTCGGGTGCTTATCATCTGTTCGGTCTCCTTCGGTGAATGGGTGAGAGCATGAGCCGGGAGATCCGATGTGTCGGGGCCTCGCCCCGACACATCGGTCATTCCGTCTTCACGTGTGGCGGGGTGTCGGCCCCGCCGGTCCGCTGGGACGACGCCGCCAGTTCGATGGTCGGTGGGACCACCTGCTGGAGCGGGACGTCGTCGCCTGCGATGAGTCGGATCAGCGAGCTGACAGCCAGCTCGCCCATCCGGTCGAACGGTTGGCGTGCGGTCGTGAGGGTCGGGTCGACCACCTCGATGGCCGCCGTTCCGTCGAACCCGACGAGAGCGACGTCGTCGGGAACCCGCAGACCCGCCGCCTCGATCGCCTTCAGCGCGCCGATGGCGGTCTCGTCGTTGGCGGCGACGATGGCGTCGGGCTGGTGATCGAGAAGGGCGGGAGTGATGAGGCGGGCGGTGTGGCGCGAGAAGTCCCCGTCGACGACGAGGTCGGGGTCGACCGACAGGCCACATCGCTCGAGCGCCGCGCGGTATCCGGCCTCGCGCTGTTCCGCGTCGACGCGGCCGGCGCGACCTCGGATGTGCGCGATCCGTCGGCAGCCCTCTTGATGCAAGTGTTCGACGAGTGTCCCGGTCGACGTGGCGTTCTCGACCTCGACGGTGTGCACGTCGAACCGCTCGGTGTGACCGCCGATCAGCATCGTCGGCATGTTCGCGTCGAGCAGTTCGTCGACCCAACGACTTCCCAGTGCGATCGCGCTGACGATGACACCGTCGATCAGTCCGTCGCGCATCATGTCGCCGACCGCGCGCCGCGGTTCGGTCTTGGCGAGATGGAGCATCAGGCCCTCGTCGTGCCGGTCGGCCGCGTCGGCGACCGCCTGCACCAGCGAGGCACCGTAGGGGTCGACCCGCAGCTCGTCGGACGGCATGATCAACCCGATCACCGAGGTCCGCCCGCTCGCCAGGTTGCGGGCGGCGCGATTGGGTCGGTACCCGAGGGACTCGGCCACGTGACGCACCCGTTCACGGACGTCGTGACGGACACCCTCGCGGCCGTTGAGCGCCCGTGAGGCGGCCGCACGCGAGACGCCGCTCACGCGAGCGACGTCGTCGAGCGTGACGGTGTTCGTGTCCACCTCGTGGGTCCCCCTGTCGTCCCCGTTCCGAGCACACCCTTGCGCTCGGAAGCGCTTCCAGGTAAGCATGGGCGCCGCTCCAGCGTCAAGGAACTCACGAAATCGTGGGACGAAGTTGCCGCTGTTCTGGGGTTTTCCCCGCTCTCACCCGCATCAACTCACCGATCCGAAAGGCGAGGCCACCATGACGGCACCCGTCGATGCAAACGCTTCCATCTCTGCACGTGCACCCAGAGCCGCGCGGCTCACGTTCCCCATCGACTTCGTCTGGGGGTCGGCCACGTCGTCGTACCAGATCGAAGGCGCCTCCGAGGCCGACGGTCGTGGACCCAGCATCTGGGACACCTTCTGTCGCACCGAGGGAGCGATCACCGACGGCTCCGACGGTTCGATCGCCTGCGACCACTACCACCGGATGGCCGACGACGTCGCCATGATGAGCGACCTCGGCCTCGGTGCGTACCGCTTCTCGATCGCCTGGCCGCGCGTGATCCCGACCGGTCGCGGTGCGGTCAATCCCGCCGGTCTCGACTTCTACGACCGGCTGGTCGACGCGCTCCTCGCCGAGGGCATCACGCCGCTCCCGACGCTGTACCACTGGGATCTCCCACAACCGCTCCAGGACGAGGGCGGCTGGGCGGCGCGCACCACGGCGCAGTCCTTCGCCGAGTACGCATCCGTGGTCGTCGACCGACTCGGCGACCGCATCCCCACCTGGACCACGCTCAACGAACCGTTCGTGTCGGCCAACCACGGGTACGTCACCGGCGAACACGCTCCGGGGATCCGATCGCTGCGGACCGGTTTCGCCGCGTCGCACCACCTCCTGCTCGCCCACGGGCTCGCCGGCCAGGTGATCCGCGACGCGGCGCCCCACGCCGAGCTGGCGATCGTCATCAACTTCACCCCCGCGGTGCCGCGGAGCGACCATCCGGCCGATCTCGCGGCTCACCGCGTCCGCGACGACATCGAGAACCGGTGGTACTCGGATCCGATCGCCGGGCTCGGCTACCCCGAACACACCGGCGAGGTGCTCGGCTGGGACCAATCCGAGGTGCTCGACGGCGACCTCGACCTCATCTCACAGCCGATCGACCTGCTCGGGATCAACTACTACACACGCCAGGTCGTCGGAGCTCCCCGGGACGGCGAGTCGCTCGGAGACGAGCCGGCACCTCGACCACATCGGTATCCCGACACGGCCATGGGCTGGGAGATCCACCCGCCGTCGCTCGGTCGGCTGCTCCGGGACCTCGACGAGCGGTACCACTTCCCGAAACTGATGATCACCGAGAACGGGTGCGCCATGCCCGACCTCGACCGGGTCGACGAACGGCCCGACGGTCAGGTCCTCGACCTCGACCGCATCGACTACGTGCATCGGCACCTCCGCCAGATCCACCGGGCGATCGAGGACGGGGTCCCCGTCGTCGGCTACCTCGCGTGGTCACTGATGGACAACTTCGAGTGGGCGTGGGGCTACACCGGACGCTTCGGCTTAGTCGAGGTCGACTTCGAGACCTTGGAGCGACGACCGAAACGCAGCGCCGACTGGTTCGCCCAGGTCATCAGCGAGAACGCCATCGACGACGTCGTCGAGCCGTGTGAGGTGACGCCGTGAGCGCCGTCGCCTTCGAACAGGTCACGAAGCGGTTCGGCTCCGACGTCGTCGCGGTCGACTCTCTCGATCTCGAGGTCGACGACGGCGAGCTCCTGGTCGTCGTCGGGCCGTCCGGGTGCGGCAAGACCACCACGCTGCGCATGCTCGCCGGCCTCGAAGACGCGAGCGCAGGCTCGATCACGATCGGCGATCGGGTCGTGAACGACCTCACCGCGAAGGAACGCGACATCGCGATGGTGTTCCAGAGCTACGCGCTCTATCCGCATCTCAGCGTCGCCGACAATCTCGGCTATCCGCTGCGCCTCGCCCGCGTGCCGAAGGCGACACGTCGTGAGCGAGTCGCACAGGTCGCGGCTCAGCTCCAGCTCGACGATCTGCTCGATCGCAAACCGCGTCAGCTGTCGGGCGGTCAACGCCAGCGCGTGGCGATGGGTCGGGCGATGGTGCGCGAACCGAAGGTGTTCCTCATGGACGAGCCGCTGTCGAACCTCGACGCGAAGTTGCGGGTCACGATGCGGTCCGAGGTCGCGGAGCTTCAGCAGCAGCTCGGCACGACGATGTTCTACGTCACCCACGACCAGGTCGAAGCGATGACGATGGGCCACCGCGTCGCGCTGATGAACGACGGCGTCCTCCAGCAGGTGGCGCCTCCGGACGAGTTGTATCGCCGGCCGGTCAACACGTTCGTCGCCGGGTTCATCGGGTCGCCGCCGATGAACCTCCTCGACGGGGCGATCGCCCACGTCGACGGCGTCGGTTCGGTCGTGCGTTCGGGCTCGGCGAGGTTTCCACTGTTCGGCCCCGTCGACGCCGAGACCAGTGTGCAGGCGCTGACCGATCACCCGATGGTGATCGGTGTGCGGCCGGAGCACATCCGACTCGTCGACACCCCCGACGGTCCCGATGCCACGGTCCGACTCGTCGAGATGCTCGGCTCGGAGCATCTCGTCCACGTCGACGTCGACTGGATCGAGGTGCACGGCCGAGGTGACGGCGACGCCAACCCACACCGGATGCTGGTCAAGCTGCACGACGACCGACCGTCGGTGCGCGTCGGCGATCGGGTCCGCCTGGCGGTGCAGTCCGAGCACTTCCACCTGTTCGACCGAGACACCGGACGGCGCCGCTGATCGATCGTCGTGCCGCCGGCCCGACCCACCGGACCGACCGGGCCGACCCGACCGCACACCCTCGGTAGCCTCGGCGCCACCATGGCGCACGAATTCATCTACACCTGCCACAAGCTGTCGCGGGTCCATCCGCCCGACAAGACGGTCCTCGAGAACATCTCGCTGTCGTTCTTCCCCGGAGCGAAGATCGGCGTCCTCGGCGCCAACGGAGCGGGCAAGTCGTCGCTCCTGCGGATCATGGCCGGCCTCGACGACGGCTACCAGGGCACGGCACGTCTGACGCCCGGCTTCACCGTCGGATACCTGTCCCAGGAACCCGAGCTCGACCCGTCGAAGGACGTGAAGGGCAACGTGATGGACGGCGTGGCCGCCGTGCAGGGGCTCATCGATCGCTACAACGAGGTCATGGCCATGTGGGCCGACCCCGACGCCGACTACGACAAGATCGGCAAGGAGCAAGCCGAGCTCGAAGACAAGATCGCCGCCACCGACGCCTGGTCGCTCGAGCGCAACGTCGACATCGCCATGGACGCGCTGCGATGCCCGCCCGACGACGCCGACGTGACCGTGCTGTCGGGCGGTGAGCGGCGTCGGGTGGCGCTGTGTCGCCTCCTGCTCAGTCGTCCCGACCTCCTGCTGCTCGACGAGCCCACGAACCACCTCGACGCCGAGTCGGTCCACTGGCTCGAACGGTTCCTCCAGGACTATGCCGGCACGGTCGTGGCGATCACCCACGACCGATACTTCCTCGACAACGTCGCCGGATGGATCCTCGAACTCGACCGCGGCCGCGGCATCCCGTTCGAGGGGAACTACTCGTCGTGGCTCGAGCAGAAGGAGGCTCGCCTCGCCGCCGAGGATCGGGCCAACGAGTCCCGCCGACGCTCGTTGCAGCGTGAGCTCGAGTGGGTGCGCATGGCGCCGAAGGCCCGCCAGGCGAAGGGCAAGGCCCGCCTCGCCGCGTACGAGAAGCTGCACGCCGAGGCCAACGCCGCCGAGCCAGGACAGTCGAAGCTCGAGATCGCGATCCCGCCGGGCCGTCGACTCGGCGACAACGTGATCGAGGTGTCCGGGCTCCACAAGGGCTTCGGAGATCGCCTGCTCATCGACGACCTCTCGTTCTCACTCCCGCCCGCGGGCATCGTCGGGATCATCGGTCCGAACGGCGCCGGCAAGACGACGCTGTTCAAGATGCTCGCCGGACGTGAGGAGCCCGACGGGGGCGAGATCAAGATCGGTGACACCGTCGACCTCAGCTACGTCGATCAGGACCGCGACGATCTCGACGCCGACGCCACGGTGTACGAGGAGATCACGGGCGGCGGCGAGGTGCTCGACGTCGGGGGTCGAGAGATCCACGGCCGCGCCTACGTGTCGAGCTTCAACTTCAAGGGCACCGACCACGGCAAGCGGGTCGGCGACCTGTCCGGTGGTGAACGGAACCGGGTCCACCTCGCGAAGCTCTTGAAGTCGGGCGGCAACGTGCTGCTCCTCGACGAGCCCACGAACGACCTCGACGTCGACACGCTGCGGGCCCTCGAAGCCGGCCTCGAATCGTTCCCGGGATGCGCCGTCGTCATCTCGCACGACCGCTGGTTCCTCGATCGCATCGCCACCCACGTGCTGGCGTTCGAGGGCGAGAGCCACGTCCGCTGGTTCGAGGGCAACTTCAGCGAGTACGAGGAGCGACGCAAGCAGGAGCTCGGCGCCGCCGCCGACCAGCCGCACCGCATCAAGTACAAGAAGCTCGCCTGAAAACAGCACATCGAATGTGCTGTTTTCAGACTGGGGTTCGGACCGGCGGAGGCGGCGGCAATGGCGAGCCGATCGCTGCGCCGGTCACGTCGACCCTGCCCGACTGTTGATCGAGGACACGTCGGAGCAGGTCGTCCTCCGACATCGGGTGGGCGAAGTGGTACCCCTGCAGGAGGTCGTACCCCAACGCCACCATGAGGTGAGCGGTCCGGTCGTCCTCGACGCCCTTGGCGACCGCGCGCAATCCGATGCCGTGGGCGAGCTCACAGACCGATCGGACGATCGCATCGCTCGACCGCCAGGTCAACGCGTCCTCGACGAACGATCGGTCGATCTTCAGCTCGTCGAGCCCGAGGTGTGGGAGTTCGGTCAGCGACGTGAACCCGTTTCCGAAGTCGTCGATCGCGACGCCGACGCCTTCGAGCCGCAACGGACGGAGCCGCTCGACCGCGTCGAGGACGTCGAAGGCCGTCGACTCCGTCACCTCGAGGAGCAACGAGGCCGGGGGAACTCCGTGTGCGCTGAGCGCCGACATCACCTCGTCGACGAACGAGATCGAGCGGAGGCTCCGCGGCGACACGTTCACCGACAGGGTCAGATCGACCCCGTGCTTCCTCCACCTGGCCTGCGCCTCGATCGCGTGGTCGAGGACCCAGCCGGTGAGCCGGTCGATCAGGCCGGTCCGCTCCGCGAGAGGGATGAACACCTCGGGTGGCACCGGATCGCCGTCGGCGGGTGTCCAGCGCAGCAGCGCCTCGACCGACACGATCCGTCCGTCGGGGACCCGCAGGAGGGGCTGGTAGACGAGCGACAGCTCACCGTTCTCGGCAGCGGTGCGCAGGCGGGCGAGGATCTCGAGGTCGGACGCCGTCAGCCCCGTCGAGCGACCGTCCCACCTGTCGGTCCGCCGGCCTGACTCCATCGCCCGTCGAGCAGCGAGCGACGACCGGTGCAGATGGTCGGCCGGTCGGCTGACCGGCCCCGAGACGAGATCGTCGTCCGGGGACGCGACCGCACGATGCGGGGCGACGTCGATGCCGAGGTGTGCATGGAGCGACACCTCGATCTCTCCGATGCGGAACTCGCCGCTGCCGATGCCCGCAACGACCGCGTGCTCCAGCTCGGCGATCCGTTCCGCCACCTCGGTCTCTCGATCGCGGAGGTCGGCACCCGCCGAGAGCGGGAACGTCGGGGCGAGCATCACGATCTCGTCGTTCGCTCCCCGACCGATCGTGATGCCCTGCGGCACGACGCGGCCGAGGTCCTCGACTGCGCGACGGAGCACCTCGATCGCGGCGCCGTCGCCGAGCGCGGTGCGGACGTCGGCGATGCCGCGCAGCTGGACGGTGCCCACGACCATCGCCTCGTCACGCCCGTCCAGATGGTGCGCGAGGCCGCGCTCGTTCGGGGTCCCGGTGTCGGGGTCGAGGGCGCCGGCGAGGCGTGATGTCCTCGAGTTCACGGCGGTCATCAGGGCGACGACGCCGACCAGCGAGACGATGAGCGGTGCCGACGGCATCCCGGCACCGCCGGCCGTGAACCGGGTGACCGCGGTGAGCACTCCTCCGAACGACACGAGTCCGGCCGCCATCGGGCCGACGCGCACGAACAGCCCGACGAACACGCCGATCGACAGCATGAGCGGCGTCATCCCGAACACGCGGCTCGAGTTCTCCGATCCGGCCACGCCGACGAGCACCGCCACACTCGCGAGCGCCACCACCACCGAGCAACCGGCGGCCGTCAGACTCTTCGCACGCTGGAGCACGAGGATCGCCACGACGCTCCCGCCCACCAGGACTCCGGCGATCCCGAGATCGAGGTCACCGAGTGCCGCTCCGAGCGGCCACGTCACCATCGCCACCACGGCGATGATCCGCGCGATCGACAGCGCACCGAGGAGCTCCAGGGGCGCACCGAGGGCGATCCACGAACGGACGCTCGGGAACGACGGGGTCATGACGTCCCCGCCCGCCGCTCGACCACCGGGGACCCGCCGGTCCGCACCCGCGACGGTCTCGACCCCGCCATGCCAGATCGGGCGTCGCCGGGATCCGCTCACGGGGTCAGTGGTCGCGACCGGGTCGTCGAGCCGGTCGGCCGGTCGCTCCGGCGATCCACCCGCTCACGACGTCGGCGGTCGCCTTCCACGTCGCAGAGGACGGCCGGAGCCCGGCGCGATGCCCCTCGCGGCCCACGAGACGGACGTCGACCGGTCCGCCCAGGTCACGCAGACGCTCGGCGTACCGGACCGAGTGATCGGCGCGCACCGTCGAATCCGACGTGGAGTGCACGAGCGCGACCTCGCACCCCGGGACGGACATGTCGATCGGAGACACGCGCTCCCATGCGCCGTCCGCGCCGTCGATGAGTCGGGCGGCGCCGGCCGAACCGGCATCGACCGAGCGACGCAGGTCGGTCGCTGCCGAGACACCGACCACACCGAGAACCCTCTCGCTCAACCGTCCGGCGACGGCGAGCGCGAGGTGGGCGCCAGCCGAGTGGCCGACGACGACGATCCGGTCCGGGTCCACGCCGATCGGGGTCTCGTCGGCGAGGAGACGGACGGCATCGACCACGTCGTCGAAGCTCGCGGGGTACCCACCGCCACCGCCGAACCGTCCGAGACGTCGGTAGCCGATCTCGAACGAACACCAGCCGCGGCGGACCACGTCGCGACCGATCCAGCTCACGAGCCGACGGTTCGACGGCCACGACCAGGACCCGCCGTGGACCAGCACGACGACCGGCAACCGTTCGGCGACCGGCCACCGTGGGCGGCGCAGCCGCCCGGTCTGCGAGCGGTGCGACCCGTAGCGCACCGTACGTTTCACGATCTCCGAGGGCGCCACCGGACGCAGCCCGCGGCCGACGTCGGCGGGCGTGCGGGGGAACGACTGCGACGACCTCCCGGGAGCAGGCCCGTCGCGGCCGGCACCCGACGAGGAGGGCAGCGGTTCGGGCGTCGGTCCGACCAGGGGCACGGCGGCGGGAGGCGTCGATGGTTCGATCGACGTCTGCTCGGGGAGTCGCGGGTCACCGATGACGGATGCCATGGTCGTTCATCGGCACGTCGGACCGCTGGCATGATGAAAACATGACGATGGCGAGCGCGGTGGACGAGTCCGATGCGCAACTCGCCACCCGCCTCGCGATCGAGGCCGGTCGCCGACTCGTGGATCTTCGAGCCGAGCTCTTCGATCAAGGCGCCTCGATCTGGGAAGTGCGCGACCGCGGCGACTCGGTCGCCCAGGACTACATCGCGGAGGAGCTCGCCACGCACCGCCCCGGCGATCCCATCCTGTCCGAAGAGGCCCGCGACGATCTCGGACGGCTCGGCGCCGACCGGGTCTGGATCATCGATCCCCTCGACGGAACCCGCGAATTCGGCGAGCACGGCCGCAGCGACTGGGCGGTCCACGTCGCACTGTGGACCGTCGATCGTTTCGGCGCCGGCGCGGTCAGCCTCCCTGCGATCAACGCGGTGTTCTCGACCGACCCGGCATCGTCGATCCCACCGAACGGTCGCGAGCGGCCCCGACTGGTCACGTCGCGGTCCCGCGCCCCGTACTCGGCGGTCCTCGTGGCCGAGGGACTCGGCTGCGATGCGATCCGGCTCGGTTCGGCCGGTGCGAAAGCGATGTCGCTGCTCATGGGCGAGGCCGACATCTACGTCCACGACGGCGGGATGTTCCAGTGGGACTCGGCCGCGCCCGCTGCGGTCGCTTTGGCATCGGGCCTGCACGCCAGTCGCCTCGACGGCTCACCGCTGGTCTACAACGCCCGCGACCCCTGGCTGCCCGACTTCATCGTCTGCCGGCCCGAACTCGCCGAACCGGTCCTGGAGGCGATCTGGGGATGAGCGACACGCCCCGACCGTCGACCTCGCCGTCGGACGAGGCGGTCTCGCCCGAGAGCACCGTGCGCGCCGAGGTCGCCGACGGGGTCGCCACGGTGTTCCTCCACCGACCGCATCGCAACAACGCATGGACGGCTCGGATGCGCGGCGACTACCGCACGGTCATGGCCGAGCTCGAGCACCGCTCCGACGTCCGGTGCGTCGTGGTGACCGGAACCGGCCGCCACTTCTGCGTCGGCGGGGACAGCGACGCGCTGTCGGCGCACGCCGATGCCGGCGGCTACGAGGTCGAGCGACCGGAGGGCGAGCCGTCGCCGGGCGGCGGAGATCGCCTCGACGCCGACTTCGCGTGGCAACTCGGCTACCGACTTCCCATCGTCGCGGCCGTCAACGGGGGATGTGCCGGCGTCGGATTCGCACTGGCGCTCTTCTGCGACCTGCGGTTCGTGGCCGCCGACGCCAAGTGCACCACCGCCGCGCCCCGACTCGGTCTGCCGGCCGAGTACGGCATGTCGTGGATCCTGCCCCGACTGATCGGGGTCGCACGGTCGAACGATCTCCTGCTCTCCGGGCGCACCGTCACCGGCGCCGAGACCGCCGACTGGGGGTTGTGGAACGAGGTCTGCCCCGACGCCGGGACCACCATCGAACGAGCGATCGACTGGGCGACCACGATCGCCACCACCACGGGCCCCGAGGCCGTCGCCACCACGAAGCGTCAGATCATCGACGATCTCCTCCGTCATCACCCGCAGGCGTCCATCGACGACTCGATCCGTCTGCTCGACGAGGCGATGGCCACGGCGGAGTATCGCGAGGGCATCGCCGCGTTTCTCGAGCGCCGCCCACCCCGGTTCGGTGCAGCGGGCGCCGACGCGTCACCCGACGGCCCTGCGACCGACGAGTAACGTCGGGCGCGTCATGACCAAGCGACCCGACGGCGAACTCGAGCGAGATGTCCTTCGGGCACTCTGGGAGATCGACGCGCCGGTGTCACCGTCGGAGGTCATCGACCACCTGCACAGCGATCTCGCCTACACGAGTATCGCCACCGTGCTCGGCCGCCTGTGCGACAAGGACCTGGCCGAGCGTCGTCGCGACGGTCGATCGTTCCGCTACACCGCCGCTCGGTCCGAGGCCGACGTCGCTGCAAGCCGCATCTGCTCGATCCTCGACACAGCCCTCGATCGCGAGTCGGCACTGGCGGGCTTCGCGCGTGCGCTCGACCGCGATGACGCCGAGCACCTCGCCGACCTGCTCCGGAGAACCGAGTGAGCGGCCTCCTCGCCGCGCCGCTCGCCGTCCTGGTGGTCGCCGCGATCGCCATCTCGCCACGGCTCGCCGCGCTGCGGCCGGCCGCCGCCACCCGCCACGGTTCGGCACTCCTCGTCGCCGTCGTCGCCCCGGCGCTCCCCACGCTGTGGTTGTTGGGCCTCGGCGGCCTGGCACGACTCGGCGTGAAGGTACCTGCGTTCGACTGGTGTCGCCACCTGCTGCCCCACGATCACCGCTCCGGCACGATCGTCGGCCTCGCCGCCCTGGGATGGGCCTCGATCTCGACGGCTCGCGTCGTCCGCCTGATCTCGGCGCACCGGCGCATGCGCGTGGTCGGCCAGTCCCGGTACCACGTCGTCGACTCCGACGACCTCTTCGCCTATGCGCTCCCCGGTCCGGGCGGCGCGGTCGTCGTGTCGAGCGGGCTGCGGTCCGCGCTCACCGACGACGAGTTCGATCTGGTCCTCGCCCACGAGGAGGCCCACGTCCGCCAGCGCCACGATCGCCATCTGCTGCTCGCGCTCGTCGCTCGAGCGGTGATCCCACCGATCTCCCCGGTCTCCCGGGGAGTCGAGCATCACGTCGAGAGATGGGCCGACGAGGAGGCGATCCGCCGCACCGGGATCAGTCGTCTCGTCGCGGCTCGAACCGTGGCCAAGGTCGCGCTGGCGTCGTCGACCCCGCGACCGGCACTGGCGTTCGGTGACACCGGCACCGGGGCGCGGGCCGAGGCGCTACTCGCGCCGCCGTTCTCTCCCGCGCGGCGCCGACACGTCGAGGCGATGGCGCTCGTCGGATCGGTCGTCCTCGTCGCCATCGTGCAGATGCACCGTACGGCGTCGTACGTGATCGACCTCCTCGGCTGAGGGCCGGCCGAGGTGCCGGGGACGTGCCCCACCACGGCCGTACACTCCGACACCGTGTCGGAGATCGGCGGATCCGCCTCCATCGCGCGCCCGGCGTTCCTCGCCGCGGTCCTGCTCGCGGTCGCCGCGTGCAGCGCCGGATCGTCCGACGCCTCGACCCTGCTGTCCGACTCGACGACCGTCCCGGCGGGCGGCATCGGACCGACCGACGCCACCGACGCAGCAGCCACAGCGGTCGACGGCGTCGAGATCGGCGGAGACGCTGCCGCTCCTGCCGACACGGCGGCGTCCACCGTCGAGACCGCCACCACGGCGAGGCAGTCCCCCGACCGTGCCCGACCCGATCGCGACGACGATCCCGCTGACGACGCCGTCGACGCACCCGACGACACCGACCCCGTCACCGTCGACGACACCGCCTCGACGACCACGGGCGCACCCGCTCCCACGTCCACCACCGAGCCGCCCATCGACGCTGCCGACCCCGACTGCGTGGTCCGAGCCACCGCGGACACGTCACTCGAGAGCGCCGTACGCGGTCTCACCACGGATCTCGACACTCCGGACGGCGACCTCGACATCGTGGGGCTCTGGGTCGAGAACCGATTCGCCGACACGGTCCGACCCGGTGACCTGATCGACGTCTGCGTCGGCAACGGCGTCGACGACGTCGACGGCGGCGATCTCGACGTGACCGACGCCGAGATCGACGCAGCTCGGAGCGCGACGATCGAACGGCAGCAGACCCGTCTCAACGAGCTGTTCGCCGACCTCGGCACCGGTGACATCGCGGTCGACGGCCAGTCCGGTGACCGGACCGGCCAACGCCTGTGCGGTGCTCGGCTGATGCTGGGCCTCACTCCGAGCATGGCCGACATGCTTCCCGGCACGATCGAGCAGGCGACGTTGTTCGCCACCGAGGCGCTGCCCACCCCGTTCGATCACGACGCCGACGACGAGCGGTGGATCCTGATCGACCGGACCTGCCAGCTGCTGTTCGCCGGGACCGGATCGAACACGGTGTACGCGTTCCCCACGTCCACCGGCGAGGAGGGCTTCGAGACCCGCCTCCAGGACCGGGCGCGCGCCATTCGCTTCAACCCGGCGGTCGAGAACGGCGGTTGGCACGACAGCAGCGAGTTCCCCGTCGGGGTCGACAACCCGCTCAACGGCAACATGTACAAACCGCTCTACTTCGACCTCGGCCAGGCGATCCACGGAGCCACACACGTCCCACCGGTGCCCGATTCGAAGGGCTGCGCCCGGCTGCGCGTCGGCGACCACGACCGCCTCCTCGCGTGGGTCGGACTCGCAGATGCTCAGGAGGAGACGTGGCGTCGCGACGACCTCACGATCGAGGTCTCGGTGCAGGGCGACTTCATCGATCGCTGACCGAAAACGATCCGCGAACCGCGTCCGGCCGATCTACGACACTCCGTAGTATGAGCTGATGGAGGACCCGCTCGTGCGCGCCTCGGAGACGCCGCCCGCAGCGCCCGTGTCGTTCTCCCGACGCCACCTGCTCGGAGCCGCCGTCGCCGTGGCGGCCACCGGCGGTGTCTGGGCGGCCACTCGCTCCTCGGGCTCCGGTCAGTCCAACTCGGCAGCGACGGGTGGAATCGCCGGCTCCAACGGTCCGGCCCAGCCGCCCGCCGCGCCGACGCCCACACCACCCCCCTCGGTCGCCGCCGCGGTGGAGTCGGCGCCGGTCGAGTCCGCACCGGCGGCCGAACCGGTCGCGCCCCTCACCCGCTCGCTCCAGTACGGCCTGGCCGGCGACGACATCGGGGCGCTGCAGCAGCGACTCGCCGACCTCCCATTCGATCCGGGTCCGGTCGACGGGATCTACGGCGGAAAGACCGCCCGGGCGGTGTGGGCGTTCCAGAAGCTGGTCCAGGGCATCCCGCGCACCGAAGCCGACGGTGTCGTCTCCAACGACACCTGGCAGTTGATGAACCAGCCACTCCGGATCGCGCCGCGGCGTACGCCCGGCGGCACCCACCTCGAGGTGTACCTCCCCGAGCAGGTCGCCGTGCTGTTCACCGACGGCGAGGCCACGAACGCGAGTCACGTCTCGTCGGGCGAGGGGGTCGAGTGGTGCGACGAGGTGCTCGTCGACAACGAGGACGGCACCACCGAGGTCCAGGGCATCTGTGGGATGTCGGTCACCCCCGGCGGCGTGTACCGCTTCGATCGCAAGGTCGAAGGCTGGCGCAACGCCAAGCTCGGTCGTCTGTACAAGCCGGTGTACTTCAACTTCGGCATCGCCATCCACGGGGCCACGAGCGTGCCGAACTATCCGGCCTCGCGGGGATGCGTGCGCTACCCGATGCACATCGCCGAGTACATCCAGGACATGGTCTCGATCGGCGACGTCGTCTACGTGTTCGACGGCGTCGAGGAACCGGAGGTCTACGGCCCCCAGCCGATGATCTTCGACTATCCCGACCCGAACTGGGTCCCGCCGTCGACCACCACGGTGCCCGAGTCCACGACCACGGTCCCCGAGTCGACCACGACGGCGCCGCCGACCACCGCACCCACGACCGTCCCGGCGACCACCGCGCCGCCGACCACCACCACCAGCACCACGACGACCACCACCAGCACGACGACGTCGACGACCACGACCACGTCGGTGCCATCGGATCCGCTCACATCGACCCCGCCGTCGAGCACCCCCTGACGCGCGGCCGTCCGCCCGAGCCCGGCCAGGACCGGGACGGTCGCTCACCGACAGCGCCGGCGGTGTCCCATGCCGAACGTCAGCGGAAGAGATCGCGGGTGGTGTCGCGCAGGACCGGCGCCATGGTCGCTTCGTCGTCGGCGGTCCAGTCGAACCCCCGCACGACGGCCACGGGAACCCGACTGGTGTTGCCCTTCACCAGCTCACCGGCGGCGGCCAGCTCGTCGGCGGTACAGATCTCCTGGACGTGGAACTCGTGGCCGTGCGGGTCGGTCTGCCCGATGTAGCTGTGGAGTGGGTGGATCCCGGCCACACCGATCGCCACGTCGGTCTGACCTTCTCGCCACGGCCGACCGAACGTGTCGGACATGACCACGGCCACGTCGACCCCGAGGTCGGCGAACCGAGACCGGAAGCCGCGGCACGAGGCGTCGGGATCGACCGGCAGGGTGAGGATGCGGCCCTCGGCGCCACTCGACGACTGGTCGACGCCGGAATTGGCGCAGCAGAATCCGTGATGGGTCTCGGTGATCAGCACGGGACCGAGCTGGCGGACGATCCGCTTCGACTCGCGGAGCACCACCTCGACGACCCGCGGGTCCTTCTCCCAGCTGCTCCCCCATCGCTCGGCGAACTCCGACGGTTCGACGTCGGCGAGTTCGACCGTGCAGCCTTCCTGCTTCGACACGATCTTCGACGTGATCACGACGACGTCGCCGTCGGCGAGCGACCGGCCCATCTCGTCGGCCGCCTCGGAGATCATCGCGGCGAGATCGACTCCCGCCTCGATCTCGGGCAACCCCTCCACACCGAAGATCTCGATCGACGCCATCGCTGCGAACGGTAGTCGTGACCCGCCGCGACGGCAGACTGGACCGGTGAGTGCACTCGAGGGCGTGTCCGACCTGTTCGATCCCGGCGCATGGCGTGAGGTCGACGGCTTCGACCTGACCGACATCACCTATCACCGTGCGGTCGATGCGGGAGTGGTGCGGATCGCGTTCGACCGTCCCGAGGTGCGCAACGCGTTCCGGCCGCACACCGTCGACGAACTGTTCCGGTCGCTCGACCATGCCCGTATGTCGACCGACGTCGGCTGTGTGATCCTCACGGGGAACGGTCCGTCTCCGAAGGACGGCGGCCACGCGTTCTGTTCCGGTGGCGACCAGCGGATCCGGGGCAAGGACGGGTACAAGTACGCCACCGGTACGACCTCTGAGTCGATCGATCCGGCGCGGGCGGGACGCCTCCACATCCTCGAGGTGCAGCGACTGATCCGCTTCATGCCGAAGGTCGTGATCTGTGCCGTCAACGGCTGGGCGGCCGGCGGCGGACACTCCCTGCACGTCGTGAGCGACCTCACGCTCGCCTCGACCGAACACGCCCGCTTCAAGCAGACCGACGCCGACGTCGCCAGCTTCGACGGCGGCTTCGGATCCGCCTACCTCGCCCGTCAGGTCGGCCAGAAGTTCGCTCGCGAGATCTTCTTCCTCGGCGCCGAGTACTCGGCCGACGACATGTTCCAGATGGGAGCGGTCAACCGATCGGTCCCCCACGCCGACCTCGAGGCCACGGCACTCGAGTGGGGGCGGATCATCTGCGCCAAGAGCCCGACCGCGCAGCGGATGCTGAAGTACTCGTTCAACCTGATCGACGACGGACTCGTCGGCCAGCAGGTGTTCGCCGGCGAGGCGACCCGGCTCGCGTACGGCACCGACGAGGCCGCCGAGGGACGCGACAGCTTCCTCGAGAAGCGTCCCGCCGACTGGTCGGCCTTCCCCTACCACTTCTGAGGAACAGCACATCTGGTGCCGGGTCCGATTCGTGCTGTTTCGAGCCACGTCGTGACCGAGCTGATCACCGTCGACGATGCCGGCGACCCGCGGCTCGCCGAGTTCCGTCTCAACGAGCGCGGGCTGGCGAGCCGAGCCGAGAAGCGCGACGACTCGGGAGCGGGCCTCTTCCTCGCAGAGGGCGACCTCGTCGTGGAACGAGCGCTCGACGCCGGATGCGTCCCCCACGCCGCACTGGTCGACGCCGAAGCGGTCCCCGACGTGGCTGGTCGCCTCGGCGCAACAGGTGCACCCGTCTTCGCCGGTGGTGACGGTGTCCGCCGGGTGGTGTCACAGCTCGGTCTGCCTCAGGCGATCATCGCCCTGTTCCGCCGTCCGGCTCGGCCGAGCGCCGACCGATTGGCGGCCGACGCACGGCTCCTCGTGGTGGTCGAAGGCGTCGACAATCCGGCGAACATCGGCGCGATCGTTCGGAACGCGGCCGGCCTGGGATGGGACGGTCTCCTGCTCGACCACACGAGCGCCGACCCCCTGGCCCGACGATCGCTGCGCGTGGCCATGGGCACGGCATTCCAGTTGCCCCACGCTCGAACGCAACGACTCACCGAGGTCCTCGCCGTGTTGTCCGCCGATCCCGGCGTCGACCTCCTCGCTCTCACACCGTCAGCGACGGCGACCCCGATCGATGCGGTCGGACACGTTCGGGAGGGACGCCGCCGGGCCATCGTGCTGGGTTCGGAACGCGACGGCGTGAGCGACGACGTCCTCGGACTCGCCACCCCGGTGCGGATCCCGATGTCGGGCGACGTCGACTCGTTGAACGTGGCGGCCGCGACGGCGATCTCGTGCTGGGCGCTGCGCTGATCAGGCGGCGTCGACCGCTGCGCCACCACGACGACGACGCCGACCGCCCGACCCACCGGTCGACGGCTCCCACCGGAACCGCCACACCGCGACTGCCGCCCCCGCGATTCCCCAGGCGGTGATGAAGGCCAGGTTCCCCCAGTTGAAGGCCGGGGCGTCGACGAACGGGTTGAAGCAGTCCTGGAACGAGTTGACGAAGGGTTTCAGCGGGAAGGCGTCGCCGACGAGTTCGAGCCAGCGAGGCGGCTCGTCGACCACGACGAAGATGTCGGACGCGAACGCGAGCGGGAGGATGGTCGCGTTCGCGACGGCCGAGGCCGCCTCGGCCTGCGGCACCAGCGCCGCCACCGCCAGCCCGAGGGCGGCGAGCGCACAGACGCCGACGACGAACGTGACGAACGCTGCGGGCATCTTCGCCCACTCGATCTGGAGCTCGTAGAAGACGGTGCCCATCGTGAGCATCAGCACCGTGCCGACCAGAGCGAACACGAATCCCGACACGACGAACCCACCGATGTAGACCCAGGTCGGGACCGGGGTGGAACGCCACCGCTTGAGCACACCCTCGTCGCGGCGGATCGGCACCATGTTGGCCAGGTTGGTGTATGTCGCCGTGGCTGCCGTGAAGGCCGCGAGCCCACCGACGTAGAACTGCTGAGCCGACCACTCCTCGCCGTCGCCGGCCTCGATCACGCCGTCTCCGAACAGGGCGTTGAAGAGGATCAGCAGCATGACCGGGAAGATGATCGTGAAGAACAGCGCTACCGGAACGCGAACGATGTACACGATCTGGTACCAGGCGTGCCGAGCGAGCAGCCGCAGCGACGACGGGAAACCGCCTCGCCTCGCAACGGCCGATGGGGTCGCCACGGCCTCAGTCATCGCCGCCCCGACCGGTCGGCACGGCGTCGATCTCGACATCGACGGTCCGGGCGTCGGCGTCGGCGAGCGACAGGAACACGTCTTCCAGACTGGCCCGCTGCACGCTCAGCGACTCGAGCTCGATCCCGGCATCGATGGCCCAGCCCGTCAGGCGGTGCACGGCCACCGTCGGCGCCTCGACCGTCGCCTCGACCCGTCTCCCGCTCACGCGCGGTGACACGTCGAGCAGTGGTCCGACGACCGACTCGACGACCGCCAGATCTGCGCCGTCGGGCATGGTCCAGCTCACGACGGTGCCACCGAGCTGCGCCGTGAGCTGCGACGGCGGCCCCTCGGCGACCATCGTGCCGCCGGCCAGCACACCCACGCGATCGGCGAGGTGTTCCGCCTCGTCGAGGTAGTGGGTGGTGAGCACGATCGTGGTGCCGTCGTCGCCGAGACGCTCGATCACGTCCCACGCCCGTCGACGGGCTTGGGGGTCGAACCCGGTGGTCGGTTCGTCGAGGAAGAGGACCTCCGGCCGCCCCACGATTCCGAGGGCGAGATCGACCCGTCGCTGCTGACCACCCGACAGCGAACCGACGCGCTCGTCCGCCTTCTCCTCGAGCTCGACCATCTCGATCACCTCGGCGACCGAGCGAGGCGCCCGGTAGCTCGATGCATACAGCCCGATGATCTCTCGAACGGAGAACTCCTTCTCGATCCCGGCCGCCTGCAGGACCACGCCGATGCGATCTCGGAACGCTCGATCGGCCTCGGCCGGATCGGTGTCGAGGACCCGCACGGAGCCCGACGTTCGCTCACGGAACCCCTCGAGGATCTCGACGGTGGTGGTCTTGCCAGCACCGTTCTGGCCGAGCAGGCCGTACACCTCACCTCGCTGGATCTCGAAGTCGATCCCGTCGACGGCGACGTGGTCGCCGGACCGCTTGATCAGGCCCTCCACCGAGATCGCCGACACGCCCGGGACCCTACACAGGGGCCGCCCGCCGACGCGCCGAGCCCGACGTCACGGACGGGCGAGGGCGTCCGTCGGCGATCGCCTCGCCGTCCCGCCGTCTGCGAGCGCAACGCACCCGCGGTCGGCCTTCGCCCGATACAGAGCGGCGTCGGCCGCCCGGAGCAGTTCGTGGGCGTCGCCGCGGCCATCGGAGAGCGCCACCCCGATGCTGGCGGACACCGAGGCGAAGTTCCCGGCCAGGGTCATCGGTTCCTCGATGGCGGCGATGATCCGCCGAGCGAGCTCGAGCGCCTCCGCTTCGTCGCGCACCGGCTCCAGAACGGCCACGAACTCGTCGCCACCCAGGCGCCCTGCGAGATCCGATGCGCGGATCGAGGACCGGAGACGGTCGGCGACCGCCTGCAGAGCGAGATCGCCCGCAGAGTGTCCCAGCCGGTCGTTGATCGGCTTGAAGCGGTCGAGGTCGCAGAAGAGAACCGCGAGGTGTCCGTCGCTGCCGGCCGACCGGGCGATCGCCGCATCAAGGTGCGCGCTGACGTGAGTTCGGTTCGGGAGGCCGGTCAGCGAGTCGTGTGTCGCGAGGTGCGCGAGCTTGGCCTGGTCACGCACGGTCTGGGTGACGTCGGCGGTGATGGCGACGAGCTCGACGACGTCACCGTCGTCGTCGCGGGTCACGCCGACCTGCGCATCGAGCCAGCGCTGTTCACCATCGGCCCGGAGCAACCGATAGCGAATCGTGTAGGGCCGTCCGGTCTTCCTGGCGTGCGCACCGGCGAGCACGAAGGGATCCGTGTCGTCGGGATGGATCATCGCCAGGAACCCGTGACCCATCGCCTCGTCCATCGGCTGGCCGGTGATCTCCTCCCACCGGCTGTTGGCGAAGGTCGCCTCGCCGGTGTCGGCTCGGTGGATGGTGATCGCGGCAGGGGACGTCTCGGTGATCGTGCGCAGGAGGCGCTCCGCACGCGTGTCCCCGTCGGCCGCCCACAGCATGTCCGGACATCGGCATTCCGCCGCCGCCCCTTGAGGTCTGCCGCAACGATCCGCGAGCCGGCGCGGCAGCGTGCACAACCGCGTTCAGCGGCGTGCGGAGGAGATGGGGAGACCCGTGTCGTTGCGGAGATGCTCCGCGGCTGGCTCGAAGTACCCCAGGAGCGCATCGGCCACACCCTCGGGGACCGCCTCGTCTGCACAGACCGTGGACACCGCCGACCGCATGTGCAGCAGCCACCGGTCGCGCTCATCGGGCCCGACGTGGAAGGGCATGTGGCGGAGGCGCAACCGAGGGTGGCCTCGCTCGTCGGAGTAGGTCGTCGGTCCACCCCAGTACTGGATGAGGAAGAGCGTGAGACGCTCCCGGGCGCCGGTCAGATCGGGCTGCTCGGGGTACATCGGCAACAGGACGTCATCGGTGGCGACGCCGTCGTAGAACGCATCGACCAGCCGTTCGAAGAACGGAGCGCCGCCGACGGCCTCGTACAGCGTGACGGCCTCGGAGGGTTCCGCCTCGGGGGATCCAGCGGGTTCGGAGTCGGCGTGGGGGTCGGACTCGGGGGCCACGCAATCACCCTACGTCGGGGTCGCACGGCGCACGCAGGCCCGTCGTCCCGCGTCGCCGTCGACCCGACGAGGGCGGGACGGCGGAAGAGCGTGGGACGTCAGGCGGCGGCGTCGGTGCCGCGGGTGACGTCGATCGTCAACGCCTCGTCGGCGTCGACGTCGAACTTGCGGTACTCGACGAGCTCGTCGACCGGCACGACGAACGGGGTGGAGCCGTCGCACGGATCGAGAACCAGGAACTCGTCGGTGGCGAGTAGCACCAGCACGGTCACCACGTCGTGGCCGGCGGCCGGGGTCTTCACCTCGAGCACGTCACCGGCGAGGATCTCTTCCATCAGGAGCGTGGTGGTCATCGGTCGATTCCTTCTGCGTTCAACTGCGTTCGGCGGACCCTGCATGGGCTCACCAGTGCATCGGCAGCCTCTGGCCGAACTTGAAGGATTTCGGAAAGGATCCCGAATCTCGATCGATGTGCTCCGGACGATCAGTGGAACTCGGGCGACTCCCAACCGGGGAACACATCGGGAACGCCGTCGGAGACACGGTCGGGGAAGTCGGCCGCCCGCTTCTCGAGGAACGCTTCGACCCCCTCGCGCGAGTCTCCGCTGGCGCCTCGCAGCATGATCCCGCGGGAGTCGGCACGGTGGGCGTCCATCGGATGGTCGGCACCGAGCATCCGCCAGAGCATCTGCCGCGTCAGTGCGACCGACACGGGTGCGGCGTTCTCGGCGATCTCACCGGCGATCGCTCGGGCGGTCGGCAGGAGATCGTCGGCGGCATGCACGCTCCGCACCAGTCCTCCGGCCAACGCCTCCTCCGCCGGGAACACGCGGCCCGAGTAGCACCACTCAGCTGCCTGGCTGATGCCCACGAGGCGAGGGAGGAACCACGAGGAGCACGCCTCGGGGACGATGCCTCGCCGCACGAACACGAAGCCGAACTTGGCGGCGTCGGAGGCGAGGCGGATGTCCATCGGCAGCGTCATGGTGACGCCGACCCCGACCGCGGCGCCGTTGATGGCGCCGATCACCGGCTTCGTCGACTCGAAGATGCGCAACGCGGTCATCCCGCCGCCGTCTCGGGGGACGCCGGCATCGGTCTGGACGTCGCTCCCGCCCTTGGCGAAGGTGGCTCCGCCCGCTCCGAGGTCGGCTCCGGCGCAGAACCCGCGACCTGCGCCGGTCACGATGACCGCGCGTACGTCGTCGTCGGCATCGAGGTGATCGAACGCGTCGATGATCTCGCGCATCATCGTGCCCGTGAACGCATTGAGCCGGTCGGGTCGGTTGAGCGTGATCGTGGCGACGTGCTCGTCGACGTCGTAGAGGATCTCGGAGTACTCCATGGCGACAGTGTGGGTCAGGCACACTCTGTCGCATCAGTCGAGCGCCAGCTCCGAAGTGGGTCGGGCGACAGTGTGTGCCTGACCCAAAGTGTCGCTACACGTCGAGGAAGCGTGATGCTGCGATACCGGCGCCGACGGCACCCACGAGCGCGCCGATCCCGAACATGAACAGCATCACGGTCTGGTCGTAACCGTCGGTGACCACGAGCGACGCGAAGCCGACGTTGTTGGGGAACGACTGGACGCCCTCGGTCCACTGTTCGTTCCACAGCCACAACCCGCCGCTGGCGAGCGCAGCACCGATGATGCCGTGGAGCAGACCTTCGAGCATGAACGGGATCCGGATGAACCAGTCGGTCGCACCGACGAGCTTCATCACCTCGATCTCGCGACGCCGGGCGAAGATCGCCGTCCGGATGGTGTTCCAGATGAGCAACGTGGCGGCCACCAGGAGGAACCCCGAGAGCAGGAACAGCCGGAACCCGAAGAACGATTGCAGCTGACCGATGAGCTGGATCTGTTCTTCGGCGAACGCGACGTCGAACACGCCCGGCCCGGCCTCGAACGCCTCGGCGGTGAGTCGCAGCAACTCGACGTCAGTGCCGTCGGTCGGCACCGCCTTGAACTGTGTCGGGATGTTGCCCTCGTTCAGGAGGTCGCGGATCCCGGGCTCACCGGCGAGCACCCGATCGGCTTCGGAGATGGAGCACGACTGGTCGCAGTACTCGTACGACTCGATGACCTGGCTGTTCTGGTCGAGGTTCTGGGCGATGAAGTCGAGCTGGTCCTGGGTGGCGCCCGGCTGCATGTAGACGATCATCTCGACGCCGCCCTCCCACCGGGCGAGCAGGTTGTCGAATCCCCGCTGCGACAGGAAGGTGAGCCCGAGTCCGAGCAGCGAGATCGCCGCCGTGATGATGGCCGCCACCGTGAGCGTGGCGTTGCGGCGGAAGCTGTCGAACGTCTCGCGGAACGTGTAGCGGAGGCGGGAGAGCATGGGTCAGTCGTCGGGTCGGAGTCGTCGAGTTCGTTCGGCGGCGGCTCGCGTCACTCGTAGACGCCGCGGGCCTGGTCGCGAACGATGATTCCTCGGTCGAGCTGGATGACCCGCTTGCGCATCGTGTTCACGATCCGCTGGTCGTGTGTGGCCATCACGACGGTGGTGCCGGTCTTGTTGATCCGATCGAGCAGCCGCATGATGCCCTCACCCGTGCCCGGATCGAGGTTTCCGGTGGGCTCGTCGGCGAGCAGGATCAGCGGCCGGTTGACGAACGCTCGGGCGATCGACACACGCTGCTGCTCACCACCCGACAGCTGGTTCGGCATCCGCTCCTCCTTGCCGGCGAGGCCGACGAGGTCGAGCACCGCAGGGACCTGCTGGCGGATCACGTGTTTCGGCCGACCGATGACCTCCTGGGCGAACGCGACGTTCTCGAACACGTTCTTCTCGAGGAGGAGCTTGTAGTCCTGGAAGATGTTGCCGATGTTGCGCCGCAGCATCGGGATGCGCCCGCCGGGGAGGTCGACGATGTTTCGACCGGCGACCCACACCGCCCCCCGCTCGGGCCGCTCCTGGCGGTTGAGCATCCGGAGCAGCGTGCTCTTACCCGACCCGGACGGGCCGACGAGGAACACGAACTCGCCCTTCGCGACGTCGAAGCTCGCGTCCTTCAACGCGACCACCTCGGCCGAGTAGCTCTTGGTGACGTTCTCGAGGCGGATCATGGGGCTGAGAAACGATAACGCTGCGCGCTGCGCCGCAGGTGGCACCCGCGCCGGCGCGGGTCAGGCGTCGGCGTCCGCCCGGCGGAGCTGGAGGAAGCCCTCGATGAACTCGTCGAGGTCACCGTCAAGCACGCCGTCGACGTTGGCGGTCTCGATCTCGGTACGCAGGTCCTTGACCATCTGGTACGGCTGCATCACGTAGCTGCGGATCTGACTGCCCCAGCCGACCTGCGCCTGCTTGCCGGCGATCGCGTCGAGTTCGGCCTGTCGATCCTCTTCGGCCTTGGCCGCGATCATCGCCTGGAGACGAGCCATCGCCCGCTCCCGGTTCTGGAGCTGGCTGCGCTCCTCCTGGCTCGACGCGATGAGCCCCGTGGGGTGGTGGATCAGACGCACGGCCGAGGAGGTCTTGTTGACGTGCTGACCGCCGGCGCCCGACGCCCGGAACACCTGCATCTCGATCTCGGAGTCGTCGATCTCGATGTCGACGTCGTCGAGCATCGGCCAGACCTGGACCGCAGCGAACGACGTCTGGCGCCGGCCCTGGTTGTCGAACGGGCTGATCCGCACGAGCCGGTGGGTCCCTCGCTCGGCTGACATCAGCCCGTAGGCGTACCGGCCCTCGATGGTGACCTCGGCCGACATGATGCCGGCCTCCTGACCCTCGCTCACGCCGTTGAGACTGATCGAGAAGCCGCGTCGCTCACACCACTTCTCGTACATCCGGAGGAGCATCTCGGAGAAGTCCTGGGCGTCGACGCCACCGTCCTTCGCGTTGATCTGAACGATGCAGTCGGCGTCGTCGTGCTCGCCGGTGAAGAGGCTGCGGAGCTCGAGTCGGTCGAGCTCGGCCACGACTCCGGCGATCTGCTCGGCGATCTCGGGCTCCTGGCTCTCGTCTCCTTCGTCGCGAGCGAGCTCGTGCAGCACCTCGACGTCCTGGTACCGGGACTCCAACGTGTCGAACGTGTCGAGGTCGTCCTTCAGGTTCGCGTACTCGGCGTTGAGCTTCTTCGCGTTCTCCTGGTCGTCCCACAGCGACGGGTCGGCGAGTTCGGCCTCGAGCACCGCGACGCGTTCGCGGTTCTCGGCGATCGACAGGTACGACTCGGCTTCGCCGAGGCGTCGCTGCACGTCGGTCAGGTCGGAGGAGAAGTCACGCATGGAGCGATGCGAGCGTAACGAGCGATGTCGCGTGACGTGCCTGGCACGTCACGCAACGCTCGACGCCGCTCAGGCGTTGCACTTGGGCGTGCCGTAGCAGTTCTTGAACTTGAGGCCGCTGCCGCAGGGACACGGGGCGTTGCGCGGGGTCTTCTCGAACGCGTCCTTCACGACGGTCTGCTGCTTCGTGGAACCGCCCGCTGCGGCCGGAGCGGCCTCGGGCGGGAGGTCGCCGCTGGCGGCCGCCGCCCGTGCTGCCGCCGTGAAACCGGTCGTCTCGACGTCGTCGGACGAACTGGTCTGCAGATTCGAGACCGGCGCCTCGTCGGCGTCGATGATGCCGTCACGGTCGGTGTCGGCCGGGTCGTCGATGACCGCACCGTTCGACGCCGGAGCCGCAGCGGCCGCAGCAGCAGCGGTGGGAGCGGCGGCACGGCCGTCGGTCGCCGAGCGCTGACCCTGCTCGTTCTGCACCACCTGGACGTGCATCACGTACTTCACGAAGTCCTGGGCGATGTTGGTCATCATCGCGCCGAACATCTCGAAGCCCTCGCGCTGCCACTCGGTGAGCGGGTCCTTCTGACCCATGGCTCGCAGGTTGATGCCACCCTGCAGATAGTCCATCTCCTCGAGGTGTTCGCGCCAGCGCTGGTCGATGATGCGGAGCATCACCTGACGCTCGACCTGCCGGAGGTTCGGGACCTCCTCGTCGTCGACCGTGGTGGTGCCGAGCTCGTCTTCGCGGGCCTGGTAGTGCTGGGTGGCGTCGGCCATGACGAGGTCGTACATCTCGTCGGTGTCGGCACAGTCGTGCAGCTGCGACTCGGTGATGGCGGTCGGCCAGAACGTACCGATCTCCTTGGCGAGGGTCTCGATGTCCCACTCGTCGTCGGCGACCGACGCACAGTGGGTCGAGATCAACGAGTCGACCGCCTCGGCGAGGTACTCCATGGCCGCGGCCTTGAGGTCTTCGCCGTCGAGGATCTGATCGCGGCGCCGATAGATGATCTTGCGCTGCTCGTTCATGACCTCGTCGTACTTGAGGACGTTCTTGCGGATCTCCGCGTTCTTCGTCTCGACGGTGGTCTGTGCCCGCTCGATGGCCTTGGTGACCATCTTCGCCTCGATCGCCTCGTCGTCGGGCAGGGTGCGGTTCATGACGTAGTTGAGCGCGCCGGTGGCGAACAGCCGCATCAGATCGTCATCGAGGCTGAGGAAGAACCGCGACTCGCCGGGATCTCCCTGACGACCCGACCGACCGCGGAGCTGGTTGTCGATACGCCGCGAGTCGTGACGCTCGGAACCGATGACGTACAAGCCGCCGGCATCACGCACGTCGTGACCCTCGGCCTCGCACTGCGACGAGTACTCGTCGAGGCGCTCCTCGTACAGCGCGAGCGCCTCCTTGCGCTCGATCTGCCACTCCTCGGGCATCTGGTCGAGCGGGACCGAGAGCTCGAACTCGTCGGCCAGGAGTCCCTCGTCGAAGCCCTCCTTCAGCACGTCTCGGCGAGCGAGACCGTCGGGGTCGCCACCGAGCTTGATGTCGACACCGCGGCCCGCCATGTTGGTGGCCACGGTGACCGCGCCGAGCCGACCCGCCTGGGTGACGATCTCGGCCTCGCGGGTGTGCTGCTTCGCGTTGAGCACCTCGTGGGGGATCTTCCGATCGGTGAGCAGACGTCCGAGCCTCTCGGAGCTACCCACCGACGCGGTTCCGATGAGGATCGGCTGCCCGGCCTCGTGCCGCGGTGCGATGTCCTCGATGATGGCCTCGAACTTGGCGGCCTCGCTCTTGTAGATCAGGTCGGCCTGGTCGATGCGGGCGACCTCCCGATTGGTCGGGATCGGCACCACTCCGAGCTCGTAGGTGTTCATGAGTTCGGCCGCCTCGGTGGAGGCGGTGCCGGTCATGCCCGAGAGCTTCTCGTACATCCGGAAGTAGTTCTGGAGGGTGATCGTGGCGAGGGTCTGGTTCTCCTCCTTGATCTTCACCCCCTCCTTGGCCTCGACGGCCTGGTGGATGCCCTCGGACCAACGCCGCCCCTCGAGCACGCGACCGGTGAACTCGTCGACGATCTTCACCTCGCCGCCCTGCACGATGTAGTCCTTGTCGCGCTTGTACAGCTCCTTCGCCTTGAGGGCGACGGTGAACTGGTGCACGAGGTTGGCCTGCACGTTGTCGTACAGGTTGTCGACGTCGAGGGCCTTCTCGACCTTCTCGATGCCCTCCTCGGTGGGCACGACGACGCGCTTGTCTTCTTCGAGTTCGTAGTCGACGTCTCGCTTGAGGCCACGGACGATCGAGGCGAACCGGTAGTAGAGCTTGGCCGCATCGGCCACACGACCGGAGATGATGAGCGGGGTGCGGGCCTCGTCGATGAGGATCGAGTCGACCTCGTCGACGATGCAGTAGTTGTGGCCGCGCTGCTGGACCTTGGCCGCCTTCGACGACGCCATGTTGTCGCGCAGGTAGTCGAACCCCATCTCGTTGTTGGTGCCGTAGGTGATGTCGGCCGAGTAGCTCTTGCGCTTCTCGGCCGGCTTGTTGCGGTATCCCGGCACGATGAGACCGACCTCGAGCCCCAGCCACCGATGGAGTGCGCCCATCCACTCGGCGTCGCGCTTGGCCAGGTAGTCGTTGACCGTCACCAGGTGCACGCCGTTGCCGGACAGGCCGTTGAGGTAGGCCGGAAGCGTGGAGACGAGGGTCTTGCCCTCCCCGGTCTTCATCTCGGCGACCCAGCCGAAGTGCAGCGCCGCGCCGCCCATGATCTGGACGTCGTAGTGGCGCTGACCGAGGACGCGTGTGGCGGCCTCGCGAGTGACGGCGAACGCTTCGATCAGGATGTCGTCGAGGTCGGCGCCGTTGTCGAGACGCTCACGGAACTCGACGGTCTTGGCCTTGAGGCCGTCGTCGGACAGCACCGAGATCTCGGACTCGAGAGCGTTGACGTCGGGGACGATGTCCTGGAGCGCCTTGAGCTTCTTGCCCTCGCCGGCGCGGAGGATGCGATCGAGAATGCCCATGGGGCACACCATGCTACCGGCGGGGCTCCCCGTGGCTCGGCGGCCCGGGCATGGCCGCACACGGCCGTCCCGCTCTCGGCCGGCGCGCCGCAGCAGCTCGGCCTGCGCTCGGCCGGGGCTACGCCGCCGCTGCGATCGGGGAGACGACTCCGTCCGAGGTGGACCGCTCGGCGTGGGACGACGACCCCGCGACCGACGGGGTCGCCGCGACCGCCGCCAGGATGGGCTCGGCTGCCTGCTCGCGCAGTGCCCGCGCCGCTGCCCCGAGCGTGGACCCGGTGGTGACGACGTCGTCGACGACCAGGACCCGCCGCCCCGCGAGCCCCGACCGGGCGACGAAATGCGGACCGCGTAGGCGCTCCGCTCGAGCCCGACCGGTCTGGGCGCTCCCCGACCGATCGCCGCTGCGCTCGAGCACCCGACGACACGGCACCCCGAGCTGGCGGGCGACGGTGCGAGCGATCACTTCGGCCTGATCGAAGCCACGTTCGCGCCGGCGGCGTGGCGCCGTGGGCGCCCACGTGACGATGTCGAGTCGCCGATGTTCGCCTTCGGACACGAGGCGGTTGACGACCAGACCGCCGAGATGGCGTGCCACGGCTCGGCGGTTCCGATACTTCAGACCGACGACGACGTCGCGGGCCCGGCCACGAAAAGGAACCGCGGCCAGGACACCGTCGGGGGCGGACGGCGGAGGCCCGAGGAGCGCGAATCGGCAGGTTCGACACAGGGGCGCGCCCGGCCGGTCGCAGCCGGCGCAACGAGTCTGGAAGATCATGCCGACCAGTGTGACGAGGGGGTGTGACAAGGTTGGCGTGCGCTCCCGACCGGCACCGCCCGATGTGAGGGATCGGCGGACGACGGTGCCACGCTGGAGCGACGATCCGTCGGGCGGCGGCACGGGCTGGTGCGGCGCGCTCGAACCGAGACCATCGAACCGACCCGGATGACCGACTTCGACCCACACGGCGACGTGCTTTCCACACGTCAGGCGTTCACCGACGATGTCCGCGCCGAGCGTCGCACACGGTTCGCCGTCGTCGACCAGGTCAGCCCGCTGCTGCTCGCACTCGCCGCCGCCGTCGTGCCACTCGACATCGACGTCAGCTCGCGCATCCTCCTCGTCATCGCTCTCGCGGCGATCGCGCCGATCGACCTCGTCGTCCGACGACTCGTCGCGCCGGCGTGGGCCAACTACACACTGCTCTTCGTGCGACTCGGTGTCGCCGCCATCGCCGCCTTCGCGATCCCCTCGTTGCACGCAGCCTTCGCCGTGACGACGGCGGTTCTCTGCGCCGGCTCCATGGTCGCCGAGCCCCGCCGACGGATCGGAGCCATGCTCGCCTTCGGGGTCATCGCGCTGACCGTGATCGGGATCGTCGGGGACGTCGAGTGGTGGGCGCCGACCACCGTGATGGTGTTCGCCAGCGTGGTGTCGGTCGACGTGTGGTTCCGAGAGTGGGACCGCCAACGGTCCGAGGTCGATCGGCGCCACGACGCCATGATCGATCGGGCACGGATGTTCGTCTGGGAGATCGACGAGACCACACGCGAGATCGTGCGCCTCACCGGCAACGTGCGCGAGGTCCTCGGCTACGACACCGACGAACTCGTCGGCACCCACATCACCGACCACGTGGTCTCGGTCGAGGTCGACGGCACCACGCGCGCACTCCATCCGTCCACCCACGGCCGCCGCACCCTGTCCACGCTGCGTCATCGCGACGGGCACCACGTCGCGCTCCGCGAGATCCGGCTCGAACCCACCTCGCCCGGCATCGTCCGCGGCGTCTCGATCGACGTCACCGAGCTCGTCGAGACGTCACGAGCCCTCCGCCACCAGGCCGCGCACGACCCGCTGACGGACCTCGCCAACCGGTCGCGGTTCGAGAACGAGGTCAACGCCGCTCTCGACCGTCGACCCGACGACGAGATCGTCGCACTGCTGATGCTCGACCTCGACCGCTTCAAGGAGATCAACGACGTCCTGGGTCACGCGACCGGCGACGGGCTGCTGATCACCCTGGCCGATCGACTGTCGACCGACCTCGACGACGTCGAGGTCGTGGCTCGCCTGGGCGGTGACGAGTTCGGTTTCCTCGTGTGCGGTGACCTGACGACCGCCGACGTCGAGCGGCTCGCCGAGCGCATCGGCGACGTGGTCACCCAACCGGTCGCGGTCGACGATCTCACGCTCTCGGTGTCGGCGTCGGTCGGCGTCGCGATCGCGCCACGTCACGGCGATTCGTACGACCTCCTGCTCCAGCACGCCGACATCGCGACGTACGAGGCCAAGCGCACGGGCGAGGGTCACCGCGTGTTCGACCAGGTGCCCGGCGAACTCTCCCGAGAGCGGTTGGAGCTCATGGCGCAGATTCCCGGTTCGCTCGACGACGGTCACTTCGTCCTGGCGTTCCAGCCCAAGGTCGACCTCTCCGACGGCCGCATCACCGGAGCCGAGGGTCTCGCCCGATGGGATCACCCCACGCTCGGCGAACTCTCACCCGGCACCTTCCTCGACGTGCTCGAGGTGTCGTCGGAGTACCACCGCTTCACCCGTCGGTTGCTGGGCCACGCGGTCGAGATGCTCGCCCGCACCGCGGAGATCGGGCGCCCGATCGAGGTCGCCCTCAACCTCGGGTCGGTCAACTTCCTCGATCGCAGTCTCCCCGACGCCGTGCGCACGCTGCTGGGCGACCACGGCGTCGAACCCCGTCGGCTGACCCTCGAGGTCACCGAGTCGGAGCTGCTCGACGAGTTCGCCCGCGACGTACCGGTGTTCGAGGCGCTGCGTGGCATCGGCGTTCGCCTGTCGATCGACGACTTCGGCACCGGGTACTCCTCTCTCCACCGCCTGCGCGCACTCGACGTCGACGAGGTGAAGATCGACCGCTCGTTCACCGCCGGTCTCGCCGAGCGCGGGGAGGACGAGGTGATCGTCAAGTCGGTCATCCGCCTCGGTCGCCTCCTCGGACACCGGATCGTCGCCGAGGGAATCGAGACCGCTCCCCAACTCGAGCTCCTCCGGTCGTTCGGTTGCGACGAGGGGCAGGGGTATCTCTTCGCCCGGCCTCGCCGGGCCGACGACTTCCTCGACCTGCTCGCGTCGACCGAGACGTTCCCGATCGATCCGGCCGCTCCGAGGCGCCGTTCACCACCCGGCGACGTCGACGAACGCGAGATCCCGATCGACGGCGCCGTGGAGATGCTCGACGACGTCGTGTTCGACGGTCCGGTCGATCTGCTCGCCGCCCGCCGCTCCGATCCGGCGGTCCGGCGCGCCCTCGACGCGCTCTACGAGCGGTATCGGCGGATCGATCCCCGCATCAGCGTGGTCGTGAAGGATCTCGACGGCCGGCTCGTCGACGCCAACGCACGATGTCGAGCCTTCTTCGGCGATCAGACGTACCACGAGCTGGTCGGCCGCGATGAGTTCGACTTCCTCGCCTCCGACGAGGGTCCGGGGAACGAGTTCGTGGTCGGCGGCCACACGCTCCGCCGCACCGAACACCCCGAGTTCGGCCTGATCCTCCGCATCGACGGACAGGGCGACCTCGCCCATCAACTGACGGCGCACCGCCTCGTCGACGGCGCCCACCACCCGGCGGGCCAGGTCGAGACGATCCGACCGCGTCGCGGGATCGGTCCGCTCGGCGGGTGATCGCCCTTCCCGACCCGCGCGGGAGGGGAACCTGACGTCAGGCAGCGAGTTCCTCGGGCGTGAGCACGTCCTCGTCGTCACCGATGACGTACCGGTGGATCGCTGCACCGATCGCCGCCCCGATGATGGGGGCGACCCAGAAGAGCCACAGCTGTCCGAGCTGATCGGCGCCGGCGAAGATCGCCTGCGAGGTGGAGCGAGCCGGGTTGACGCTCGTGTTGGTCACCGGAATCGAGATGAGGTGGATCAGGGTGAGGGCGAGTCCGATGGCGAGTCCGCCCATCGCGGGCGCCGCCTTCTTCGCCGTGGCACCGAGGATCACGATCAGGAACACGGCGGTGAGCACGACCTCGACGAGAAACGCCGCGCCGAGGGCGTAGCCGCCGGGCGAGAAGTCGCCGTACCCGTTGGAGGCGAACACACCGGCGCCTTCCCCGATCTCCCAGCCGTCCTCTCCGGACGCCACGCCGAAGATGACCGCAGCCGCGAGGATCGCTCCGACCAACTGGGCCAGGACGTACCCGAGCGCCTTGGCCGGCGCGAAGCGGCCACCGACGATCAGACCGATCGTGACCGCCGGGTTGAAGTGTCCTCCCGAGATGTGGCCCAGCGCATAGGCGCCGGTCAGGACCGTCAGGCCGAACGCGAAGCTGATGCCGAGCGTGCCGATGGCATCCCCCGCCAGCACGGCCGCCCCACATCCGCCGAGGACGAGCCCGAAGGTCCCGATGAGCTCGGCGACGAGCGCCTTGGTGTTCCTGACGTCCATGTCGTCATCCTCCCATGCTCGATGGCGGAGTGCCACCGGTCACAGGAGGGCGACGGACGACACCTCCGAGTCGCGGACCGCGACGCCAGACCGCTCAGTAGCGGTAGTGCTCGGCCTTGTACGGCCCGCCCGGCGCGATGTCGAGGTACTCGGCCTGCTCGTCGCTGAGCTGCGTGAGCTTCACCCCGAGAGCATCGAGATGCAGGCGGGCGACCTTCTCGTCGAGTCGCTTCGGGAGCACGTACACGTCGAGCGGATAGTTCTCGGTGTTGTTGAACAGCTCGATCTGCGCGATGACCTGGTTCGTGAACGAGCACGACATCACGAAGCTCGGGTGGCCGGTGGCGCAGCCGAGGTTCACGAGTCGGCCCTCGGCGAGGATGATCACCTGGTCGCCGCCGACCGCGTTCTTCTCGGGGAACGTCCACACATCGGTGCCGGGCTTCAGCTCGTCGCGCACCGCGCCCGATCGGGCGAGGCCGGCCATGTCGATCTCGTTGTCGAAGTGGCCGATGTTGCAGACGATGGCGTTGTGCTTCATCTGCCGCATGTGGTCGACGGTGATGATGTCCATGTTGCCGGTCGCCGACACGAAGATGTCGGCGGTCGCGACGACGTCGTCGAGCGGGACGACCTCGAGGCCCTCCATGGCCGCCTGCAGCGCATTGATCGGATCGATCTCCGTGCCGAGCCCCCGGGCCCCGTGGCGCGGCAGGGCCTGGACGCGGCCCGTGCCGGCGGCGCCGGCG
>JBCCTP010000003.1:0-31033 GCA_039198505.1 Actinomycetota bacterium
GCGCCGCGGCCGGGCCGGGGTGCCCACGCCTCGGCCACGCCGCGGGGGTGGATGGGGGGGCGTGCCGCCGGGGGTCAGACCCCCGACGTCACGGTCAGACGGTGGTGGGGAGGGGGGCGGCGTCGACGGCGGCGCGGGCGTCGGCGATGCCCTGCTCGGGGTCGACGTTCAGCTGGCCGGCTTCGACCACGGTCACGTCGGTGATGCCGAGGAAGTTGAGGAACGTCACCAGCCAGGTCGAGGACAGGTCCATCGGCGAGCCGATCGGCACGCCACCCGACGCGACCACGACGTACGTGGGCCGGTTCGTCACGAGCCCCTCCGGGCCCGACTCGGTGTAGCGGAAGGTCGTGCCGGCGCGAGCGACGAGGTCGGCCCAGGCCTTCACCACCGCCGGCGGCCCGAAGTTGTAGATGGGAAGACCGAACACGAGCGCGTCGGCTTCTGCGAGCTCACGAATGAACTCGTCGGCGACCGTGAGCTGCTCGTTCTGCTCCGGCGTGCGGTCGGCTTCCGGAGTCCACATCGCCTGGAGCGTGCTCTCCGACAGGAACGGCACGCCGGCAGCGAGATCGCGGGTGGCGACCTCGACGTCGCCCGACGCGGCGTCGGTCAGGCGGCCGACGAGGCGCTGGGTCAGCTCCCGGCTGACCGAGTCACCGGAGCGAGCGGAGGAGTCGATGCGGAGGATCTTTGTCATGACAAGAATCGTACCGGAAGTATTTGCGATCGCAAAGACAACCTCCGTGTGACATCGAACCGCGCGGGTGCGGGAATACGCGGCCGGCGGTGCCGCCGTATCCTCACCGACGTGTTCCTCGGTGAGGATCTCCTCGCGTACCTCGTGCTCGCGTTCGGCGGCGCGCTGTTCGTCGGCAACCTGCTCGCGGTTCTCCGACCACCCGAACGACAGCTCGACGACACGCACCTCGAACGCGCACCCGTCGTCCGCAGCCTCGGGTACGCGGCCATCGGTTTCGTGGCGGCGGTCTGGGCCCTCGCTTCGCTCGTGAGCGGCTGAGGCTCGGGCCGGACGCGTCGTGGCCTCACCCCTCCGGCTCGAGTTCCTCGAGTCGGCGACCCGGATCGCCACCCTTCCCGAGTCCGACGCCGAGGTCGCGTTCGTCGGCCGGTCCAACGTCGGGAAGTCATCGCTCATCAACGCTCTCGCCAACCGCAAGCAGCTGGCGCGAGTGTCGAACACGCCCGGTCGGACCCAGCTGATCAACCTCTTCGCGCTCGCCGAACGGGCCGACGGATCCCCGGTCCGCGAGATCGAGGACTCGGTGGGCACGGTGGTCGACCTGCCGGGCTACGGGTACGCGAAGGCGTCGAAGTCGATCACCAAGGACTGGCCGAAGATGATCGAGGGCTACCTGCTCGACCGTGAGGAACTCGTCATGGTGTTCGCGCTCGTCGACGGAGCGATCGGCCCGACCAAGCTCGACACGGCAATGCTCGATTGGCTCCGGCACCACGGGATCCCGCACACCGTCGTCGCCACCAAGTCCGACAAGGTCAAGTCGTCGAAGCGTGCCGGCCGCAAGAAGGAAGTCGCCGCCGGCTGCGATCTCGATCCGGGCGATGTCGTCTGGGCGAGTGCCACGAAGGGCGACGGGATCGACGTGATCCGCGGGCTCGTCCGCACGCACCTCGCGCCCTGACGGGAGACCCTCCGGGCTCCGTGGAGGGCGGGGTGTCAGACTGCCGTCGTGGTGGGTGACATCGTGCTCTTCGCGGCCGGGCTCGCTCTCGTCGTCGGGATCATGCTGTCGGCGATGAGGACCGTCGTGTTGCCGCACAGCGGATCCGTGCGGCTCACCCGGGCCGTCTTCGCGACGACCCGACACGCCATCCAGCTCTACGGGCGACTCGATCGGAACTCTCGCCGACAGCACAACGTGCTGCAGATCCTGCTCGCCAGCGCACTCCTGAGCCTGCCGTTGATCTGGCTGTCGATCGCGGTGGTCGGCTTCACGATGATGTTCCAGTCACTGGGCACCGACGACTGGCGATCCTCGTACGACCTCGCCGGATCCGCGATGTTCACGCTCGGCTTCGCGAAGCCCCAGGACCTTCCGCGGCTCACCCTGTCGTTCGCCGGCGCCGGCCTGACGATCTCGATCCTCGCGCTCCTGCTCGTCACGTATCTCCCCACGATCTACTCGGCGTACTCCGAGCGCGAGACGCGTCTGACGTCGTTCGAGACGATCGCCGGCGACCCTCCGAACGTGGTCGGCATGATCATCCGGGTCCACGAGCTGAGCTCGCTCGATCGACTGGAGGTCCTCTGGGACGGTTGGCGCGAGTGGTTCGCGTCGCTGCGCGAGTCACACACCGCATTGCCCGCCGTCGCGTTCCTCGGCTCGTCACGGCCCGACCGGAACTGGGTGTCCACGGTGGGCACGCTCCTCGACGCCGCCGCGGTGTCTCTCGCCGTGATCGATCACGAGGGCTCGCCCGACGCTGCGCTGTGCATCCGCAGTGGGACCCTCGCGCTGCGCGACATCGCCGAGTACTTCGGCGTCGAGGTCGACCACGATCCGGCTCCCGACGACCCGATCTCGGTCGATCGGTCTCGATGGGACCTCGCGTACGACGAACTCGAGGCCGCCGGCGTCCCGCTCGTGGAACGCGAAGCGGCGTGGGTGTCGTGGCGCGGCTGGCGCGTCAACTATGACCGCCCGCTCCTCGATCTGGCCCAGCTGACCGCCAGCCCGGCCAGCCGACTCGCGGCCGTCGGAACTCCGTCGGCGTGAGCTCGTCGTTGCAGCGACACCCGGCCACCCGGCCACCTGGCGACCCGGCCACCTGGACACGCGGCCACCGGGGCGATTCCTCGTGGCCGCGCAGGAGCGCCCCTGACAGACTGACCGCGTGACCGGCCCCGCCGACCTGGCGATCCATGCGACCGACCTCGTCAAGTCGTTCGGCTCCGTTCGGGCCGTCGACGGCGTCGACCTCGACGTGCCACGCGGTGTCGTGTACGGGCTGCTCGGACCGAACGGCGCCGGGAAGACCACGACGGTGCGTCTCCTCACCACGTTGCTCCGTCCGGACGCAGGTCAGGCCTACGTCGACGGGATCGATGTCGTCGAGCGACCCAACGCGGTCCGGGCGCGCATCGGCCTCACCGGCCAGTACGCAGCGGTCGAGGAGCGTCTCACCGCGACCGAGAACCTCGATCTCGTCGGCCGTCTGTATCACCTGCCGCGCGCCGAGGTGTCGTCTCGTGCCGATCAGCTGTTGGAGAGGTTCGACCTCGTCGACGCACGCGATCGGGTCGTGAAGGGGTACTCGGGCGGGATGCGGCGGCGCCTCGACATCGCGATGAGTCTCATCGCCCGACCGAGTGTGCTGTTCCTCGACGAGCCGACGACCGGTCTCGATCCGCGGAGCCGACTCGCCATGTGGGAACTCATCGAGGAGCTGGGCGAGGACGGGACCACCGTCTTGCTGACCACCCAGTATCTCGACGAGGCCGACCGCCTCGCCGAGCGCATCATCGTGATCGACACCGGCCGGGTCATCGCGAACGGGACGTCCGACGAGCTGAAGGACCAGATCGGTGGTGATCGGCTGTCGGTCACGATCGCGAGGCTCGAGAACGCGCAACGAGCGGTCGACGCCCTGACTCCGCTCGCAGCCGGCTCGGTGGGCGTCGACCCCGAGAGCGACGGGACGCACATCCTGGCGTCGATCCGGTCCGGCGACCGTGTCGTGCCGTCGGCGATCCGCTCGCTCGACGATGCAGGAGTCGACGTGCTCGACGTCGAAGTCCGCCGGCCGACGCTCGACGACGTGTTCCTCACCCTCACGGGACGGCGAGCCGAACACACCGCTGACGATGACCTCGACGACGGTGAGAGGGAGGCGTCGTGACCGACACCGATCGACGACTGGCATCCGAGACGGACGCGACCGGCCCCGAACGCCGGCCCGATGAGCCGCCGTCGGGACTCGAGTGGGCGGTTCGTGACGCCTGGGTCGAGGCGTCACGCCACCTCCGGATCGTGCCGCGCAATCCCGAACTCCTCATGTTCGCCACCATCCAGCCGGTCATGTTCGTCCTGCTCTTCGTGTACGTGTTCGGCGGCGCGATCGAGGTGCCCGGCTTCAGCGACTACCAGCAGTTCCTGATCCCGGGCATCTTCGCCCAGTCGATCGTGTTCGGCTCGTCGTTCACGTCGGTCGGGATCGCCGAAGACCTGCAGAAGGGCTACATCGATCGTCTGCGGTCTCTGCCGATGTCCCGCTCGGCGGTACTGGTCGGTCGCACGTTGTCCGACCTCGTGCGCAACTGCATCACCTTCGTGGTCATGCTGATCGTGGCGTTCCTGGTCGGGTTCCGGTTCGAA
Organism: Actinomycetota bacterium; assembly: GCA_039198505.1. GTDB lineage: Bacteria > Actinomycetota > Acidimicrobiia > Acidimicrobiales > Ilumatobacteraceae > Ilumatobacter_A. The sequence goes on from JBCCTP010000003.1 coordinate 4,359, forward strand.
GGCTCCCTCCTCGAGGCCCTGGCCGCCACCGGCCTGCTCCTGATCTTCAGCTACTCGTTCTCGTGGATCCAGGCCCTGATCGGTCTGAGCGTGAAGTCCGTCGAGGCCGCCAACTCGGCCGGATTCATCTGGATGTTCCCGCTCACGTTCGTGTCGTCGGCGTTCGTCGAGCCGAGCCAGATGCCCGACTGGCTCGAGCCGATCGCCCGGAACAACCCGTTCACCATCGTCACCAACGCGTGCCGTGCGCTGTACAACGGCCTCCCGGTCGGCAGCGACGCCATCATCGCCATGGCGTGGGCCGGCGGCATCATTGCCGTGTTCGCGTACCTCTCGATCCGGCGGTTCTCCGAGTCGACCGTCGGGTAGTGCGATCTGTCCGCTCCCGCCCGGGCCAGATCCGGACAGCTCGTGTCACGCCGAGGGTTCGAAGGTCATCCCGCCGGACCGGCCGCGGATGACCTCGAGAGGGTCGCGCACGTCGTCGACGTACCCGAGTGCGTAGGCGCCGGTGCGATATCCCATGAGCCGCAGGAGATCGTCGTCGAGTTCGGCTGCCACCTCGGACGGACACGAGAGGTACTGGTTCTCCTCCTGGCGCAGCCACGCGACGCAGTAGGTGATGTTGAGGCCGATGCGCGTCTCGTCGGACCGGTTCTCGCCTCCGCCGTGGAAGACCTTGCCGGTGTAGAGCAGGCACGACCCCCGCTCCATCTCGGCGGGGACGCTGTCGACCGTCTTGGTGTCGCCCGACGGTGCCGACTGGCTGCCGGGTACGAGCCGGGTCGCACCGTTCTCCTCGGTGAAGTCGGTCATCGCCCAGATCGTGTTGCACTGGACGTGGTAGTCATCGGGGAAGTCGAAGAAGTCGAAGGCCCACTGGTCTCGGTGCAACGGCTGACCGGGCGAGCCCGGGCCGATCGCGATCGTCTGCGTCAGATGGAGCTGGAAGTTGGTCGCGCGGTGCATGAGGCGACCAGCGACGTCGAGGATCAGCGGGTGCTGGACCAGCGGACGACTCGACGGAGCCCGCGCGATCAGCGCGCCGGTCCGGCGGGTCGCCCGGCCCGAGAAGTCATCGGATCCGCCTGGGGTGCCGGCGATGAACGGTGCGATCTCGGCGTGGATCGCGTCGATCGTCGCGGCGTCGGCGAGGCGATCGAGGATGAGGGCGCCGTCGGTGGCGAGGACGTCGTGGATCTCGTCGGCCGGGGCGTCGGCGGGCAGGTGTCGGACCTCCATAGCCCGACGGTAGGCGACGTCACAGTGACGCCCGACGATCGGCGAGCGACACCCGACGTCAGGAAGGTCCGAGCGCCAGGCCGTCGTCGCGGATCTCGCTCGGCGATGCGCCGAGGTGACGCTGGACGAACTTGGAGAAGCTCGAGGCGTCGGCGAACCCGAACGAGGCGCCGACGCGGGTGACGCCGAGCTCGCTGTGGGTCAGGAGACGCCGGATCTCGAGGGTGATCCGCTCGTTCAGCACCTCCTTGGCGGTCCGGCCCGCGGCCGCCTGGCAGGCTCGATCGATCGTTCGTGTGCTGTATCCGAGTTGATCGGCGCACTGTGCGACCGTCGGGCGTTCGTGGAGCCGCGACTCGATGAAGTGGCGGAAGCGGAGGTACGGCTCCGGCAGGTGATCGGTCCGCACGGGATCGCCGGCCGCCAGGTTCAGACGAGCGAGAAGCGTTCCGAGCAGGCTCTCCATCAATGCAGCGCGAGCCGGAGCGCCGTCGAAGTGGGCCTGCTCCGACCGGAGTTCGTCGACCGTGGCGAGGAGTCGCTCGAACTCGGCGGCGTCGAGGCTCCAGTGCGTCGGCGTGTCGCTTCCGGGGAACCAGATCTCGCCGGGCGTGAAGGTGCGATGGAACTCCGAGCGGTAGATCACCATCGAGGCATCGAAGTGCGGGTCGAATTGGAACTGCTGGAGCTGCCCGGGGTGGATCCGCAGTGCCGTGCCGGCGCGCATCTCGATCGGTTCGAAGTCGACGTGGTGCAGTCCTCGGCCGGATGTGCACAGGACGATCTGATGGAAGTCGGCGCGTTGACGGCGACGGAAGTGAGCGGGACCCCCGCGGTCGCGGATCTCCGCTCGCTCCACGACTTCGACGGGCAGGTTCGGGTGCACCTGCGGGCGGAATCCGATGTCGAGGGGGCGCTCGGGTCGGGAGCGGCCGGCCACGCCGCCACGTTACGGCGCCGGCGCCGGCGCCGGGGACGACGTCAGAACTTGCCGCGGTTGACGAGCATCTCGCCGCGGGGGAGCGGCTCCATGTTGTCCCAGTGCTCGACGATGAGTCCGTCCTGGAGCCGGAAGATGTCGAACACGGCGTAGTCCTCGTCGCCGATCTGGGCGAGGCAGTACGACACGACGAAGTTGCCCTGGCCGAGAATCTTGAAGACGTACTTGTAGATCATCGGTGTGCCGGCCTCGGCCATCTGCGCCATGAACGCACCGACTCCGTCGATGCCGTCGGCGACCTGCGGGTTGTGCTGGATGTACGTCTCGGTGCTGATGAACTCGGCGCTGCGCTCGCCCTGACCGTTCATGAGGACCGCGTCGATGAAGTCGGCCACGACCGCTTTGTTCGACTCGGTGAGGTGGAGGTCGGTCACCTCGTTTGCGCCGTCGATCTGTGAGTGGCCGGACACGGTGTCGTCGACCCACTCGGCGATGACGTCCCAGTGTTCGATGATCCGATCGTTCTCGTCGGTGTCGAACATGTCGGTCGTGATCCACTTCGCCGTGCCGCCGTTGAGCGACTGCGAGACGTGGACGAACACGAAGTCGCCGTCCTCGATCGCGCGGACGACCTGGATGTCGCGGTCCGGGGTGCGTTCGAGGAACGGGCCGAAGAACTCGAGGAATCCCTCGACCCCGTCGCGTACGCCGGTCGAGTGCTGGATGTAGCGGTCGCCGGTGTACTTCGTGATCGCCTCGCGGGCGTTGCCGTCGCGGATGCCCTCCATGTAGAGGGCGATCGCGTTGTCGAGCTTCGTCGTCATAGCGTCCATGCTCGTGGCGGGCGGGGTCGGCATCGAGGTCGTCACACGACAGACACGGGCCGAAACACGTCACCCGGCACCAGATGTGCTGACAGCAGCACGATTCGGGCCCGGCACCAAACGTGCTGCGAACAGCACGATTCGGACCCGGCACCAAGCGTGCTGTTCAGGCGGCGCTGGCGCGGGTCTTGCGGAGGACCGGGTCGGCGGCGGCGAGGGTCTTGTCGGCGAGCCACATCACCTTGCCGGCGGCGCCGGGGGTGGTGTTGTCGACGAGGTTGCCCATGACCTGCAGGGTGATGTTGGCGATCGAGTCGGTCGCCACCGACATCCGGAGACCGGTCTTCAGGATCCACGGGTGACCGATGAGGAACGAGAAGCGCCGACCGGTGCGGAGGAACGCGTCGAAGCGATCACCGACCAACTGGTCGTACCGCTCCGGTGTGGTGGCCGGGTCGTCGAGGAACAGGTCGGCGGCGAGCATGCCCGACTCGAGGCCGTAGTCGATGCCTTCACCGTTCATCGGGTTGACGAGACCTGCTGCGTCGCCGATGGCCACCCAGCCGGGACCGTGACGCCGCTGCGCCGACATCGGGAGCCGCCACGCTCGTGGCCGTTCGAGGTTGGGCCCGAGCTCCCACTCGTCGACGACGAGCGAGCGGTACGCGTCGATCAGCGTGTTGAGGTTGAGCTTCTTGAAGCCCTTCATGGTCGACAGTGCGCCGACCCCGATGTTGACGGTGCCGTCACCGGCGGGGAACATCCAGCCGTAGCCGGGGATGGCGGTGCCGCTCTGGTCGCGGAGCGACAGCATCGCCTCGAGGTGGACGTCGTCGTGACGTGGCGTCTCGGCGTACGTGCGGATGGCGAGCCCGAACGTCTCCCCCTCGACGCGTTCGGCGCCGAGCATCCGCGCGACCTTGCCCGGCGCACCGGCAGCCACGACGACGAGTCCCGCCCGGAACGTCTCGGTGGTCGGGCCGGTCGAGGCGTCGTCAGTGCGAGTGGCCTCGACGCCGACGACGCGTCCGTCCTCGACGATCGGGACCGCCTCGGTGCGGAACCGGACCTCGGCGCCCGCCTCCGTCGCCGCGTCGATGAGCGCGGCGTCGAGGCGCCGACGCGGCCAGACGGCGCCGTGGTCGGGGAAGCGATCGGTGGCGGGCCAGTCGAGTTCGCGCCGCTTCGAGCCGGCGATCATCCGCAGCCCGCGGATGAGGTGCGCGTCGCTCATGTCGATCTTGAGATCGTCGAGCGCCCCGACCGCCCGTGGGGTCAGACCGTCGCCGCAGACCTTGTCGCGGCCGTGCTCGCCCTTCTCGAACACGACGACGTTCGCACCCTCGCGCGCCGCGCGGATGGCGGTGGCCGCTCCGGCGGGCCCGCCCCCGATGACGGCGATGTCGACGTGTTCCATGGCTTCTACGTTGCCCGGCGGGACGGTCGATCACACCACCCTTCGCGGTGACGTCCGACGCTCACGGGCCGTCTCGAGCCAACCGGCGTTGCACCGCGTCGCCGTCGAGGAACGCCATCAGGCCGGCGATCATGGTGATGCCGAACACACCGACGAGGAGGAACACGTCGATCAGCACGTGGAGGAGCACCCCCACCACGATCAGGATCGGCCGCGCTCGCCGCACCCACAGCAGGGTCGCGAGTGCGAGTTCGACGACGAGTGTTCCCCACGTGAGCGCTGCGACGATGAGCACGCTCTCGACGAGGAACGACGGCGCGCCGAATCGTTGCAGGTCCTCGAGGCGGAACGCGGTCGACACCGCCGTCCCGCTGGTCCACGAGGCGCCCGACTTCCCCCACACCGCGAACAGGTAGACGACGACCACCTGGAGTTGGATCAGTCGCAGACCCCACGGTGCGACCCGCGGCGCGGTCCGGAGGGCCACTCGACCGTGGCGTCGCAGACGATCGATCGACAGGGCCGCCCCGCACGGGGTGAGCGCGAGCAGCACGGTGAGGTTGCGGAGGATCAGATCGCCCGAGTTGAGGATCACGGGATTGCGCCGCTGGAGGAGGGTGAGCAGGACGAACGCGATCACCGCGAAGAGAGCTGGTCGGAACCCCAGCAGCACGGCGAGGCCGGCCAGCGCCAGACCGACGAGCGCGAGTCGGATCGCGACGTCGCCCGTCAGTTCGATCCCGAAAGCGGCGGTCGCGAACTCGGGTCCGACGATCGCGTCGTCGTCGAGGAGGTCGCCGACGTCGAACGCCATGCTCGTGGTCCACAGGACGAGCGCGAACCCGACGCCGATCCTCACGATCGCGAGGGGGAACGCCGACACCGGCCGGAACAGCAGTCGGTGCAGGCCGTGTCGAAGCCGGTCGAGACGACCGGCGGTGGCGGTGCTCGCCGCGACGGTCGAACTCTCGATCGCGTCGGTGACGACGTCGCTCACCCGTCGCGCTCCCACACGAAGAACTCGAACTCGTTCCAGCCGGAGTCGGTGATGCCGTCGTCGGTGAGCGGCCCGTGGTCGATCCACCGCCGGATGAGGGTGACGCGGTCGGGGAGCCGACCGTCACGACGGTGCTGCCGGGCGATCCACTCGGCCGTCGGCGCCCACAGATCGTCGCGGGCATCGAGCCGGACCCGCTCCTGCCACTTGTTCCAGCGGTACTCCCGGAAGGCGCCGACGACGGGATCGAGATCCGGACGTCCCACCACTCGACCACCCCGTCGGCGTGCTCGACCCGGGCGCGTACGTCGAGCGTCTGATCGCGGGGGTCGGGGGAGAAGACCTCCCAGTTCTGGTTGAACCCGATGCGCGGCATCGGCCACCAGAGCACGTCGAGACGATCGCGTGCCGCGCTCGCCGGCAGGTTGGGTCCGACGATCCAGAACGCGATCACCACCACGGCGAGCGCGACCCCGATCCGTCCGCCTCGGCTGGACGTCAGCCTGGTGTGGAGGTCCTCCGCAGCCCCCACGCCGGGCGATCCGGGCGGGACACGCGGTTCGTCGTCGGACGTGTCGGTCACACCTCGAGTTGGCGACCGAGCGACTCGGTCGCCTCGATGAACTCCTCGACCATCTCCATCACCACCTGGCCGGCCGACTTCGGTTGGTTCATCGTGCCGACGACCTGACCGACGAAGTAGTTCGACAGCTCGGCCGCGCCCGACGAGGTGTCGTGCGCTGCGCGTGCGATGCGGCGCTGTGCCGTGTTGGTGAGGATCGGTTGGAGCGGCATGCCCAGCGGATCGGGGGTGTCGGCGCGCTCCCACTCGTCGGTCCACTTCGACTTCAGCATGCGGGCGTGCTTGCCGGTGAGCGACCGGGACCGGATCGTGTCGGCCGACGTGGCGGCGAGGAACTTGTCCTTCACCGTGGGGTGGGTCTCGGCCTCGTCGGTGGTGAGCCACACCGATCCGCACCACACGCCTTCGGCGCCGAGGGCCATCGCTGCCGCCATTTGTCGCCCGCGGCCGATCCCGCCCGCGCCGAGCACGGGGATGTCGACCGCGTCGACGATCTCGGGGATCAACACCATCGATCCGATCTCGCCCGTGTGCCCGCCGGCCTCGGTGCCCTGGGCGATGATCAGGTCGACACCGGCCTGCTGATGGCGCTGCGCATGGACGGCGCGCCCGGCGAGGGCACCGACGAGTCGGCCCTCCTCCTTGACCCGATCGATCATGAACTGCGGAGGCGGACCGAGGGCGTTGACGACCAGCACGGGACGGTGCGCCAGTGCGATGTCGAGCTGCGGCATCGCCGCGTTGGCGCTGAACGGAGCGTCACCGCTCTCGCCACCGACGGCGGTGGGAGCGCGGGTGTCGTCGCCGGTCGGCAGATCCGGCACGTCGTACCGAGCGAGGATGTCGTCGACGAACTCTCGGTGCGTGCCCGGGATGAGCGCCTTGATGTCGTCGAGGGAGTACCCACCGTCGTCGTCGCCGGCGTACTTGGCGGGAACGATGAGGTCGACGCCGTAGGGACGGTCGCCGATCTCGTCCTCGATCCAGTCGAGATCGATCTCGAGCTGTTCGGGCGAGTGGGCGACGGCGCCGAGCACGCCGAGGCCGCCCGCCTTGGAGACGGCTGCGACGACGTCGCGACAGTGACTGAAAGCGAGGATCGGGAACTCGACCTCGAACATGTCGGTGATGGCGGTCTTCATGGCGACAGTCTTGCTCGGCCGGACGGTGCAGCCCCCGCCGGACCGTCATGCGGCGCCGACGTCACTCGGGCAATTCGAGGGTTCCGCCGGCGAGAGAGCGCAGCTCGGTCACGTCGAAGGTGCTCTTCGGGTACCACACGATCCGATACGGGAACCCGCCGTCGGGGGCGGTGATCGTCATCGTCGGATCGCCCGCCGCGTCGTACTGGATCGCGTGCGGCTGGACACCGCCGCCGAAGTTGACGATGCGGCCGCCGGCGGGACCAGGACGATTCGACCCGAGACCCGCCGATGCCTGACCGTTCGGCTGGAGGAACTCCTCGACGAGGGTGGCGGTCCCCGCACCGGGACCGGAGGTGTCGATCATGTAGGTGACGCCCCGTGACGGCTCGCCCGTTGCGGTGCGGTTGTCGAGGAACGTGAGCCGGTCGCCGTCGAGGATCGCGTCGTGCGGTCGGCGAGGGCCGCCCAGCGGGTCGTCGACGATCGTGAGGACGGCTCCCGCGCCCGCCTTGGGATCATCGGTGATCTCGTCGGACCGCAGGATCCACTCGATGTCGTCGGTCGCCCGGTCGATCCGGAACACGGCGTCGATGTGTCGAGCCGAGACGATGTAGTCGCCGCTGCCGTCGCCGGCGAGCTCGATCGAGTTGATGTGGAACACGTCGACGTCTTCGACGCCGGGATGGCCGAAGTCGCCGATCCAGCGCTGGGCGAACGGGACCTCGTCGTGGGTGTACACGAGCGAGGTGCCGCCGCCTCCGGGCTCGAACGCCACGTGGTCGCTCATCCGCCACTCCCAGACGAGGTTCCCGTCGGCGTCGAGCTCCTGGATGAGGTTGTCGGTGATGATCTCGTCGGCCCCGCCGCCGATGCCGAGGATGTCGACGTCCTCCACCAGCGGGTACGAGATCAGTGCGACGCCGCCGGTGGGGAGCTCGACGATGTCGTGGTGGTCGACCGGGTTGTCGGTTCCGCCGAGACCGGGCGGGTCGTCGACCGTGACGTACTCCTCGATGATCGTGCCGTCGAGACGCGCGCGCACCGCCCCGCGGTCGGGGTCCCAGCTGAGCGCGAGCCCGCGAATCGGCTGGACGAGCAGATCGCCGACGTTCGAGAGTTCGAACAACGCCACCTCGATCGGGACGTCGAGCCACCAGACCGGGGCCCCGAACTCGTCGAGGATCACGACACGGTCACGTCCACCGTCGGCCTGGATGGTGGTCATGTACCACCCCGGTTCGGGGTCGCCGAGCAGGGACACGTCGATGCGGTCGAAGTCGTCGGGGACGCAGCGCACGAAGTGGCGACGCAGGACGCCGCCGCGGACGAGATCGATGCGCACGACGTCGTCCGGTCCGGCGAGATCGACCACGGTCACGCCGGACGGCACGAGGACTCCGTTGATCCGGGCGGCGGCGCCGGGGAGGAGGTCGATGTCGACCGGGAGCGGGTCGACGCAGCTCGTGATGAAGTCGGTCGCGTCGGGCCGGTACGCAGGCGACGTGTCGGTCCCCACCGACAGCCGTTCGACGAACACGTCGTCGCTCTCGGCGCGGAGCACACCGAAGAGGTCGACGATGACGTGCGCTCGGACGCTGCTCACGACGCAGATCTCGGTCGACACGCCGAGGTCGACCGTGACGAGGTTGGACGACACGGACCCGGGCGCGAAGTTGACCGACGAGGTGTCGGGGTCGGCGGCAGCGCATCCGGTCACGGTGGCGAAACCCCGATCGGCAGGCTGCGTCACGGTGACGTTGGCGATGACGCCCGTGATCTGGGAACCGTCGGGCACCAGCCCGGCGAGGTCGAGACGTCGTCGCTCCCCGGGGGCGAGCGCCGCGGTCCACCCGCCGGTGCCGTCGCGGCTGTCGGCGAGTCGAGCGCCGGCTTCGGGGCGGAGTTCGGCAGCCGGGCCCCACTGGGGAGCCGGTGCGTAGTAGCCGGCGAGGTCGAGGATCACGTGGTGGTCGACGTCGGACGACGTGCACACCCGGCGGGCGGAGTCGAGTCCGACGATCACGCTGACGGCCCGTGCCTCGCCGGCGAGCATGTTGACGTTGGAGGCGAGCGGCGGGTCGTCGTCGCAGGGGAAGATCGTGGCGAACCCGGCGGCCGCGGGTTGGGCGATGGTCAGGTTGCCGACGATCGCGGTGGTTCCGACCGGGACGAGGCCCGACAGGTCGATCGCCCTGGGCTCGCCGCCGCCCGGGACCAGACCGCCCGCGTCGCGGCTGTCGTCGACGCGCACGGGATCGACGGCGCGGAATCGTGACGGACCCTCCTCGGTCCACCATCCCGAGACGTCGACGATGAGATCGGCGGTCACGCTGGTGGAGACGCAGACCTCGCGGTCGGCGTCGGGCAATCCGAGCACGAGGTTCGGTGTCGGCACCCGGTTCGCTCGGTTGTTGACGTTCGAGGTCGCCGGTCGGCCACCGTCACAGGGGAACACCTGCTGGAACCCGGCCTGCTGGCCGAGCGTGGTGATCGAGAAGGCGACGGCAACGGCCTCGGCGGGCACGTTCGCGGCGTCGACGTCGATCCGCAGCGCGCAGTCGGCATCGACCGGCCCGGTCGCGCCGCCGGTGCCGTCACGGGTGTCGACGATGCGACGGGGCGCGTCGGCGGTGAACGATGCGAGCTGGGGCGCGGCGGGGGTGGACGCCGCGCCGAGTTCGCCGCAGTCGATCGACGAGACGTCGGCGGCGACGGCAGGAGGGGAGTGGGGGCCGACGGCCACGAGCACGGCGCTCGCAGCCACACCGGACGCGAGCACGCACCACAGGTGGGCGAGGCGAGGGGTCGGGCGGAGCCGCCGACGGTGCATCGACATTTCGCGGACAGTACCGAACGAAATCGGCGCGCGTCCCGCGATTGAGGGGTCGTGCCACACTCGGGACCATGCCCCCCGACGTGCTGTTCTGCTCCGACGCGTTCGCCGATCGTCACGGCGATTCGCTGGCGTCGATCGCTCCCGATCTCGACGTCGTACCGCTCGTCGGCGATCAGACCGTGTCCGACGAGGATCTCGCCCGCGTCACGATCACGTTCTTCTCGCATGATCTCTGGCCCGAACGTGCGGCCCACTACTTCGGCGCAGCACTGCAGACGCCGAACCTCCGGTGGATGCACACGATGTCGGCCGGTGTCGACAGCCCGGTCTTCGGATCGTTCCTCGACCGCGGCGTCCGCCTGACCACGTCGTCGGGCATGAGCGCCGCACCGATCGCTCGGACCGTGATGATGTACCTGCTCGCGCTCTCTCGAGATCTCCCCGAGCTGCTCGAGCACCAGCGCCAGCGGACCTGGTCGTGGAGGATGTGGCGCGAGCTCGCCGGCCGCCGGATCGCCATCGTGGGGTGGGGCCCCATCGGACAGGAGGTCGCTCGACTCTCGGTGGCGTTCGGGCTCGACCCGGTGATCGTCCGTCGGTCGGCGCGTGGCGACGAGCCGCACCCGGTTCGGCCGCTCGCGGAACTCCTCGATGTCGCCCGCGACACCGACGTCACCGTCATTGCGCTCCCGCTCACCGACGACACCGAGGGCATCGTGTCGGCTGCGGTCCTCGACGCCATCGGGCCCGACGGGCTCTTCGTGAACGTCGGACGGGGGGAACTCGTCGACCAGGCGGCCCTCGCGTCGGCGTTGGTCGAGGGGAGGCTCGGCGGTGCCGGCATCGACGTCACGACCCCCGAGCCGTTGCCGGAGGACGATCCGCTGTGGTCGGCGCCGAACCTCATCATCACACCGCACAACTCGGGGTCGACCGACGGGACCGCTCGCCGGTCCGACGAGGCCTTCCTCGCCAACCTCGAGCGATGGGTCGCCGGCGAGGACCTGGTGAACGAGGTGGCCTCGTCTCGATGAGGGTCGCGATGAGGGTCGCGACGAGCGGAGCGATGAACGGCGAGATGAGCGGCGGGATGTGAACGCGTTCCTACACTCGTCCGGATGACCGAGGGCGTCTCGCACCTGTCCGGCGTCTGGTCCAAGGTCACCGACCTCCAGGTGACCCACGGGATCGGATCCAGGGTCGTCGACGTCGCGGGTCACGAGTACCTCGACTTCACGGCCGGCATCGCCGCCGCGTCGACCGGTCACGCGCACCCGAAGGTCGCCCAGGCGATCGCCGATCAGGCCGAGCGGTTCGTGCACGCGCAGATCAACGTCTACTCCCACGATCTGCTCGAGCCCCTCGCCCAGCGCCTCACCGACATCACGCCCGAGTCGATCGACACCTTCTACTTCGCGAGCACCAGCGACGAGCTGCTCGAGGCCGCGATCAAGATGGCCAAGCACGCGACGGGGCGGCGGAACACCATCGTCTTCGACGGCGCGTTCCACGGTCGGACCCACTACACGATGGCGATGTCGACGAGCCGGTCGACCGATCGGCAGGGGTTCGGGCCGCTCCCCGCCGGCGTGTTCGTCGCTCCGTTCCCCGACCCGCACGCCTCCGACCAGGAGGACGAGGTGTCGCGGGCGCTCAGGCTGCTCGACCGCCTCCTCCTGACGCAGATCGGTGTCGACGAGGTCGCAGCGATCGTGATCGAACCGGTCATCGGCGAGCGCGGGTACATCCCGACACCGACCGACTTCATGCAGGGGATCGCCGAGCGTTGCGCAGAACACGGGATCCTCCTCGTCGTCGACGAGACGCAGAGCGGCGCCGGTCGCACCGGGACGATGTTCGCCGTCGAGAAGCTCGGCATCGAGCCCGACGTGCTCTGCATGGCCAAGGGCATCTCGTCCGGGTTCCCGTTCGCCGCGTTCGGGACGCGACGCGAGCTCGACCAGCGGTGGCGCACCGGAAGCCACAGCGGATCGTCCAACGGGAACCCCATCGGGTGTGCGGCGGCACTCGCCACCATCGAGGTGTTGACCGAGCCGGGGTTCCTCGACAACGTGCAGGCTCGCGGAACCCAGCTGCTCGACGGGTTGCGCGATCTGCAGCAGCTCGACCAGGCGCTCCTCCACGTCCGCGGTCGCGGTCTCATGGTGGCCACCGAGTTCGACACCGCCGAACGGGCCGCAGCCGTGGTCGAGCACTGCCGGACCGAACACCGGTTGCTTCTCATGACGGCCGGCACCCGGAACCGGACGATCCGGTGGAGTCCGCCGCTCATCGTGACGTCCGACGAGATCGCCACGGCTCTCAAGGCGTTCGCCGACGCCATCCGGGCCACCTGACCGGGCGGACGCAGGCAGGAGCACCGGGGATGGCGCGGCTCGACGCCCGGCGGCTCGACGCCTGGCGCTCCTGGCAGCTCGACGTCCGTCGTCTCGAACGCCGGCTCGACGACGGTCTCCGCGAACAGTGGGACATCTCGCTGGCCTGGTTCGAGGTCCTCGCCGGGTTGCAGCGCCGCCGGGGTCGGGCTCGTCCGTCCGACCTCGCCGACGATCTCGCGATCCCGCCGTCGAGCCTCAGCCGGCGACTCGACCGACTCGCCGAGGAGGGGTGGGTGGCGCGCCAACGCGTGGACGGCGACCGGGGAGACGCTCGCGCCGTCGTGGTGGAGCTGACGGCGACCGGTCGTCGCCTGTGGCGGGAGATGAACGTGACCTACCGCCGGCTCGTCCAACAGCAGGTGGCCGGTCGACTCGACGACGAGCACATCTCGGCGATCGAGGCGGTCGTCACCGCCCTCCAGCCAGCGCTCGGCCGGGAGGACGCCGACGCCGAGGACGGGACGACCGGCGACACGGCGGGACGGGATGACTGGTCACCGGGAACGACGAGGTGACCGGTGGCCGCGGCGGCCGGGACCCACCGACCCGTCGCTAACGTGATTTCGTGCCTGCCGTCTCCACCCTGATCTGGGTCGGCATCGGCCTGTTGATCGGTCTGGTTCTGTGGCGCGTCGGCATCACAGTGCTGTACGGCATGACCCAGCTTCCGCCCGAGCCACCACCGTCGGGCGAGCTGCGCAAGATCAAACGGAACTACCGGTGTGACGTCTGCGGGGTCGAGATCCGCATGACCATGGCACCCGACGAGGATCCTCCCCCACCCAAGCACTGCACCGAGGACATGATCGAGGTCGCCCCGCTCTACGACTGAGTTGGCGTCATTCCCACTTCGTGGCGGCGTAGAGGCCGCCGAGGATGGCGACCAGGCCGAGCACGGTGGGGATGTTGCTCCCCGTGAAGATGAGGTAGCGCGCCATGATCAGCAGGCCGCCGCCGATGAGCAGCACCAGCATGATGACCGGGATCCAGTTCGGCGGGACCAGCTGACGCCGACCTTGCTTCGGCGTGTAGCGAGACGATGCGGCCACCTCGTGGTCACGATGGTCGGCGGCCGAGCTCGCGCTGCCGCCGCGTCGCTCGGAGGGAGTGGTGCCCTTGGGTGTGACCCGTCCGCCACCGCTCTTTCGCTTCGGTGGTGCCATGCGGCGACGAGTGTAGAGCATCCCGCGGAACACGCTCGGCCGGAACGCAGTGCGTGGTCGGTCCACACGCGGGCCACACTGGCGGTGATGCGCGTCCTCGTGATCGACAGCTACGACAGCTTCGTCTACAACCTGGTCCAGTACCTCGGTGAGCTGGGTGCCGACCCGGTCGTCGTGCGCAACGACGAGCTCACCGTCGCCGACGCTGTTGCGCTCGACCCGGACGCCGTGTTGCTCTCGCCCGGTCCCGGTCGACCGGAGACGAGCGGGATCCTCTGCGAGGTGATCCCGGCGTTCGCTGCCGAGGGTGTGCCGGTCCTCGGCGTCTGCCTCGGCCATCAGGCGATCGGTCACGTCTACGGCGCCGACGTCGTGCGCGCCCCGTCGCTGATGCACGGCAAGACGTCGCCCGTCGAGCACCGCGGTGAGGGGGTGTTCGCCGGGCTTCCGTCGCCGTTGACCGCCACCCGCTACCACTCGCTCACGCTCGATCCCGACACGATCCCCGACGAGCTCGTCGTCACGGCCACCACCGAGGACGGCGTCGTGATGGGGGTGCGGCACCGTGACCTCGAGGTCGAGGGGATGCAATTCCACCCCGAGTCGATCCTCACCGTGACCGGTCACGACCTCCTCCGCACGTGGCTGGGCCGCGTCGGCATCACACCGGGGGTCTGACCCCCGACGTGACGCGGGCGTCAGCCGCCGGTCGTGTCGGGCGGTACGTCGGTCGACGGCGGTTCGGTGGTGGGCGCGGCCGTCGTGGGCGGCGCGGTGGTGGGCGGCGCCGTGGTGGGCGGCGTCGTGGTGAGCGGTGGAACGGTCGTGGGCGGCACCGTGGTGCTGGTGGTGGGCGGCACGGTGGTCTGCGCCACGCTGGAGAAGCCGACCGTGATCGTGACCGTGGAACCCGGGGAGACCTGGGCGCTGGATCCCGGTGACTGATCGATCACACGACCGTCGTCGTTGTCGCCCGGAGGGACCTCGACGCGAATGACCTCGACGATGAGCCCGAGCGCGCGCAGCTGGTTGGTGGCCTGGCCCTGGACGAGCCCCTCGACCGGCGGCACGACGACCGGAGCCGGTCCCGCTGACACCGTGATGGTGACCTCGCTGCGTTTCGGATGCACCTCGCTCGGCTCGGGGCTGATGGCCAGGACCTCGCCGGCGGGGATCGTGTCGCTCGTGACGTTCTGCGTCACGACCGTGAACTCGTACGGTGGCGCTTCGAGCAGCTGCCGTGCCGACGCCTCGTCGAGACCGATCACACGCGGGATGATCACGGTGTCGGGCGCCGACGCCACGACGATGTCGATCTCGGTCCCGGCCGAGACGGGGGTGTTCGGCTCGGGGTCGGTGGCCAGCACCTGGTTGACCGCCCGGGTGTCGGACTGCTGCTCGACGATCTCCCCGACCGTCAGTCCGCTCGACGACAGCTCGGCCTCGGCGAGGCTGAGCGACAGGCCGATCAGGTTCGGGACCTGGACCAGCTCGGGACTCGGGTTGAAGAAGACGACGATCTCCTCGTCGGGCAGCACCACGGTTCCGGCCGGCGGTTCGGTGGTGATGACCTGGTTGGGTGCGAACTCACCGTTCTCGAGGGGCTCGGACCGGGGCTGCAGACCCAGTGAGCGGAGTGCCTCGGTGACCTGACCGAGGTCCTGGTTGGCGTAGTCGTCGAGGATGATCGATTGCGGGGCCACGGCGCCGTCGGGCTCGGTGGACAGTGCCTGATAGAGCAGCACGCCGCCGACGACGAGGGCGACGAGAGCGACGAACGCGCCGAGTGCATACCAGCCCGTGCGCGAGCCGCCGGCGTCGTAGTAGGCGGCTTCGGACGAGGCACCGATGGGGTAGCCGGCGTCGTACATTCCGGTCGACGGAACCTGTCCGGAACGGGGATCGACCGGAGCGACCGCCGTGCCCGGCGCGGTGGTCGGCTGCATCGTGGTGGCCGCGGCGGCGACCGCACCGCCGGCGACCGGATTCATCGTGGTGGCGGCGTGTGGTCCCCCGTTGACGTCACCGTTGGGGCGCTGCTTCGCGCTGGCGGCGACCAGTGCCTGCACCGGCTCGTCGTGACGGAACCGTCGCAGGTCGTCGCGCAGCGCACCGGCGCTGGGATACCGCAGCTTGGGGTCTTTGGCGAGCAGCTTCGCGACCATCGCCTCGTACGACTTCGGCACGTCGGCCACGATCTGGACGAGGGGCTGCGGAGCGTCGTGGACCTGCTTGTACGCGATCGACACCGGGTTCTCGCCGGTGAACGGTGGCCGCCCGGCCACCATCTCGTACATGACGACGCCGAGGGAGTAGAGGTCGCTGCGGGGATCGGGTTGCGCACCCTGTGCCTGCTCGGGCGAGAAGTAGGTGGCCGTTCCCATGACCGAGCCGACCTGGGTGAGGTTCGACTCGGTGGCGGCGTTCATCACCCGGGCGATCCCGAAGTCGGCCACCTTCACCTGACCGTTGGACCCGATCAGGATGTTCGCCGGCTTGATGTCGCGGTGGGCGACGCCCTTCTCGTGGGCGAAGCCGAGTGCCGCGGCGACCTCGCTGGCGACCTCGGCCGCCTGCTTCGAGGTCAGCTGCTTGTTCGTCTTGAGGATGTCGGCGAGGGTGCGGCCCTGCACCTCCTCCATGGCGATGAAGTAGGTGGTCTCGTACTTGCCCCAGTCGTAGACGTTGACGATGTTGGGGTGGCTCAGGTTGGCGGCCGACTGGGCCTCGCGTCGGAAGCGTTCGACGAAGCTCTCGTCGGTCGCGAACTCGGGGAACAAGACCTTGATCGCCACCTGGCGATCGAGCAGGAGGTCACGGGCGCTGAACACGTCGGCCATCCCGCCGCGACCGATCCGCTTGTGGATCTCGTAGCGGTCGTTGATGACCGTGGCGTCGGCATGGTTCGTCACGATGAGAAGGGTCCGCCTGCTCGGTGGACGCTGCGGTCGGGACCGTTCGCCGGCCGCCCGCGAGCGCCGATCAAAGATACCGAGGACGGGAGCGTGAACGTCCGCGAGCAGGTCACAGTGCGCCGTCTCCGGTGAGGAGGAAGTCGAGCATGCCCTTGAGGATCGGGCCGGCCTCGCGCCCGCCGGTGGCGGCGTCGGCCTCGGTCGAGATCAGGTCGGTGAGGACGACCGAGATCGCGTACTGCGGGTCCTCGAGCGGGGCGAATCCGATCATCCAGGCGTGCACCTGGTCGGGATTGTCGGCGAGGCCGAGCTCGGCCGTGCCCGTCTTGGCGGCGAACCGCACCCCGCCGTCGAGCACGACGCTGCGGCCGGTGCCGCGCTCCCCCTCGGTCACGCCCACCATGAGGTCGGTCATCGTGGCGGCGGTCCCCGCCGAGATCGGTCGACGCCACACCTCGGGCGCGGTCCGGTCGAGCACCCGGCCGTCGTTGTCGTAGGTGGCCTGGACCACGTACGGCGTCATCATGCGCCCGTCGTTCGCCACGGCGCCGGCGATCAACGCCATGTGCAACGGCACCATCTGGTCTTCGTTCTGGCCGAACCCGCGGATGGCGAGGAGCGGCAGCTGCTCGTCGAGGTCGGTCACGTCGCCGAACGTGCTCGCGGCCGATCGGGGGAGGTCGATCGGCACCGGCTCCTCCAGGCCCCACTCGAGGGTGCCGGCGACCATCTGGTCGACTCCGAGATCGAGCGCGGTCTGCGCGAACGGCACGTTGCAGCTCCGCCGGAACACCTCGGGCAGGTCGCCGCCGCACTGCGAGCCCCGGTAGTTCTGGATCGGGTCGGTGGTCTGCGGAGGGACGAACTCGGTGACCCGGTCGAACTCGCTGTCGAGGGTGAGCACGCCGGTCTCGAGGCCGATGCCCGTGGTGATGACCTTGAACGTCGATCCGGGCATGAACCGCTGCTGGTAGGCACCGGACAGCAGCGGGTCGCCCTCGGCCTCCTGCAGGTCGGTGAGGGTCTCCTGCGCCTCCTCGAACGGTGCGTTCACGAAGTCGCCCGGGTCGAACGTGGGATTCGAGTACATGACCCGCACCGCGCCGGTCTCGACCTCGGTCACCACGACCGACCCGGTGCGGTTGCCGAGCAGGAACTTCGCCACGTTCTGCGCGTCGTGGCGCAGGCTCAGTTCGACGGTGCCCGAGTTGTCGACGTCGCTCGACAGCAGATCGCCGAGACTGCGCACCTGCTGCTCGGTGGTGGATCCGGTGAGCACGTCGCCGAACTCCCGCTCGACCTGGGTCGCCCCGAACGCCAGCGTGTTGTACCCCGTGACGTGGCTGAGCAGATCGCCCGTGGGGTACTCGCGGATCTGGGGGAACTCGGCCTCGGGGTCGGGATCGTCGACCGACCGGGCCGCGACCACGCCGTCGGCGGTCACGATGGGCCCGCGGGGCTTGGAGAACTCGCGTCGTACGGCCCGCGTGTTCTCGATGTTGCCGTTGAGCTCCTCCTCCTGGCCGATCTGCCAGTAGTTGAGCGTGGCGAACAGCGCGACGTAGCAGGCCATCAGGCCGACCGCGAGTTGACGGATCTGGCGATTCACGACGCGCTCCCCACGGCTGTGCCGGGCTCGCGGCGCATGCGTCGCCGGAGCCGCCACGCCGCCCACCGCTCACCCGTGGTCGGCTCGTCGGGCATCTCTCCGAGCCGCCGGGCCGACGAGTCGGAGATGCGCACGAGGAGCGCCAGCAGGATGTAGTTGGCGATCAGCGACGAGCCGCCGTAGCTCACGAACGGCAGCGTGATGCCGGTGAGCGGAACCAGCTTGATGACCCCACCGATGATGATGAACGCCTGGACACCGATGATGGTGGTGAGGCCGACGGCGAGCAGCTTCTCGAAGGTCCGGTCGGTGCGGAGCGCGGTTCGCAGGCCGGCGCCCACGAAGAGCATGTAGGCCATCAGGATCGCGCTGCCACCGAGGAGTCCGAGCTCCTCGCCGATCGAGGCGAAGATGAAGTCGTTCTGTGCCTCGGGGACCTGGTTCGGATTGCCCCGGCCGAGACCGGTGCCGCTGATGCCGCCGTCGGCGAACCCGAACAGCGACTGGACGATCTGGTAGCCGCGGTCGAGTGAGCGCGACCACGGGTCGATCCAGATGTCGACGCGTGTCTGGACGTGGGAGAACTGTGTCCAGGCGACCCACGCCGCGCTGGCGAAGAGGATCACACCGATCACCAGGTACGAGCTCTTCTCGGTCGCGACCCACATCATCACGACGAACAGCGTGAAGAAGAGGAGCGACGAGCCGAGGTCGCGCTGGCCGACCATCACGACCACCGAGAAGCCCCATGCGACGACGATCGGCAGCACGTAGCGGGGTTCGGGCAGTCGCAGCGGACCGACGCGCCAGGTGTTCGCGGAGATCAGCTCGCGGTTCTCGGCGAGGTAGGCGGCGAAGAACAGGGCGAGGGCGATCTTGGCGAACTCACCGGGCTGGAAGTTGATCGGTCCGACGCTGACCCAGATGCGCGCACCGTTGATGGTCGAGCCGAGGCCCGGCACGAGCGGCAGAAGGAGGGCGCCGACGCCGCCGAAGAAGAGCAGCCACCGGTATCGGCGCAGGTCGCTGATGCGCTGCACGACGAGCAGCGTCGCCACGAAGACGCCGATGCCGACCATGCTCCACAGCGACTGGAGCCCGGCGAGCTCGTCGTCGAGTCGGGTGATCATCACGAAGCCGATGCCGTGGAGGAACGCGACGATCGGAAGGAGCGTCGCATCGGCGCCGCGAGCGAACAGTCGCACGGCGACGTGTGCGATCGCGAGCAGCCCGAGGAGGAACGCGAGGAACACGACGATCCCCGGAGGGATCTCGGCGTTCGTGCCGAGTGCCGCCACCGTGTAGGCGGCACCGGTGATGCACGCCGCCATGATCATGAGACTCAGTTCGGCGTTGCGTCGCCGACGGGGAAGAGCGTTCGCGAGCCGACGCTCGCGTCGCTCGAATCGTCGCCGTCGACGGTCGCTGCTGGCGTCGACGGCGACCGTTCCGGTCACGGTTCGCTGGTCGGCGGGGCGTCGTCGACCGGGTCGGCGCCCGTCGAATCGGGCGGCGGCGGGTCATCGGAGTCGGCCGAGTCACTCGAGTCGGTCGGCTCGTCGCCGTCGATCCGCTCGAGCGACAGCACGAAGTCCTGCGCGTCGGCCAGCGAGTCGAACCGCGGTGTCGCCTCGACCGACGCGACCGCGTTCTCGGTGAGCTCGGTGCGCGGGTCACCGAGCGCGGCGACCGTCGGCTCGATCCACAACACGCCTCCCGGACGACCCTGGAAGACGGTGACCCGTCCGTCGTCGCCGAAGTCGACGAAGAAGCCGCGTCGCGCCCAGGCAGCTCCGGCCACGCCGCCGGCCACGAGTGCGGCGACCACGACCGCCACCACGAGGAACCGGAGCCGGCGACGGCGACCCGGTGTGGTCGCGCCGGGAGGTGGTGGCGGGAGCGTGCCGCCGGTACCGCCCGGCTCGCCGTCGGGGACGTCGAGCGGCCGGACCGTGGGAGGCGGCAGCGTCGGTTCGCTGACGAGTGCGGCCAGCGTGGTGCTCCCGCCGTCGCGGGCGGCCCGCTCGGCGGCGGACGCGACCGCGGGTTCGCCGATCACGTCGATGTCCGCCGTGTCGAGCAGCGTGATGTCGCCGTCGGTTCCACCTCCCCACTGCGGGATGACGTCGAGCTCGACCGTGGGATCCGGTGGATCGTCGCCCTCGAGGACGTCGACGACGATCACGGTGACGTTGTCGCGCCCGCCGGCGTCGTTGGCTCGGGTGATCAGCTCGTCGGCGGCCGCCTGTGGGTCGGCGTGCACCCGGAGGATCTCGGCGATGTCGTCGTCGCGCACCTCGTCGACCAGGCCGTCGCTGCACAGGACGAAGCGGTCGCCGCGGATGATCGGGAGGGTCCACCAGTCGACGTCGACGTCGGGCTCGATGCCGAGCGCGCGGGTGATGATGTTGCGGCGCGGATGGATCCGGGCCTCGTCGTCGGTGATGTGCCCGGTCGCGACGAGCTCCTGCACGTAGTTGTGGTCGACCGTGATGCGGCGCAGGCGATCGTGTCGGAACAGGTAGGTGCGGGAGTCGCCGACGTTGGCGAGCACGAGCGCCTCGGGCTGTTCGAGCGGGACGACGGGCGTGACGCGGGGCTGGCCGTCGGCGTCGCGTTCGATCGGGTCGTTGTCGTCGATGTTGGGTGCGCCACGTCCGGCGAGCGGATCCTCGACGACGGCGATGAGGGTCACGGTGGTCCCCATCCCGGCTTGCCCGGGGTTGGCGATGGCAGCGCGGAAGATGTCGCCGTTGGCCGATGTGATCGCCTCGACGACCTCGTGCGCGGTGAGCCGGTCACCACCGAGGGTCGTGCGCAGTCGGTCGATGGCCAGACCGCTGGCGACCTCGCCCGCCTCGTGACCGCCCATGCCGTCGGCGACGACGAAGATGCCGTGGTCGGCGAGCACGGAGTCCTCGTTCTGGGCGCGGATCTGGCCGGCGTGTGTGCCCGAGCCCCACTTCAGCTCAGCCATCGTCGGAGCTCCTCACTGGGCCTCCATCACGGTGGTGCCGACCTGGACGCGGTCGCCGGGGCGCAGTGGCTTCGCACCGTGCAGACGATTGCCGTTGTGGAAGGTGCCGTTGGTGGATCCCAGGTCTTCGACCATCGGCTGGCCGTCGTGGTCCCAGAGCCGGAGGTGCAGGTGCGACACGTACTCGTCATCGGTGATCGAGATCGTGGCGGCCTCGTCCCGGCCGAGCGTGACCTCGCCGTCGAGGGCCACGGCGATGCCGCGACGGTGCCGAGGTTCGAGCACGACGATGCGCCCCGCACGTCCGCCGCGGCCCTTGGGGACACGTCCGGCCGGTGCGGTGGCGCGCCGCGCGGTCTCGGCGGTGTCCCGACCCATCGCCGCCGTGGGGTCGGGGGCGACCGTCGTCTGCGGTGCCGGCCGAGGCGTCGACGTGTGGACCACCCGGGTCCGCGGCGTGCGGACCTCACTCCAGACCGCCCAGAGCACGCGCACGAAGAACAGGTAGATCATCCCGAGGAGGACGAACTTGAAGATGTCGAGTGCCTGATCGCTCATGGGCCGGTGAAGGTGGGTGTGACTCGCAGCGCTCAGCTCGCCTCGAAGCGGACGTGCGTCGAGCCGATGCTGATGATGTCGCCGTCGGCCAGCGCATGCTCGCTGCTGATCCGCATCCCGTTGACCAGCGTGCCGTTGGTCGAGCCGAGATCGCTCAGCACGTAGGCGTTGGCGCCGGGCACGACCTGGGCGTGCTGCCGGCTCACGTTGCCGTCGGAGATCGTGATCGAGCACTCGGGGAGCCGGCCGATGGTCGTGACTCGATCGCCGAGCTCGACCCGCTCGCCCGACGGCATCACGATCGATCCCGCGCCGAGCCCGCCCGGCGCTTGCTTCAGCTGCGACACGATCCCGAAGCGTCCGTTGCGCAGTTCGTTGTCGACCGTGAGGACGACCTGGACGGGTCCGATGAAGTGGTACGACTCCTCGCGGGCGTACTCGCGGGCGGCCTCGGCGAGCTCGATGACCAGGGCGTCCTCGATGTCGCTGAACGCGGTGTGGTCCTGGGGTGACAGGAGAACGACGAAGTCGTTGGGCACCATGCGGCGGCCCTTCACGTCGACGGTCCGGTTGTCGTCCATCTCGCGGACGAGCCGGCGTCCGAGTTCGATGGGGCGGATCGATCCGCGCGAGCGCCGGAACACGCCATCGACCATACGCTCCAAGCGCTGCTCGAGTGACTGCAATCCCAGACGCCCCATAGGAAGTGCGTCGAGGCTACTGGCGGTCCGGTGGGCTGACGGGGCGCGTCGAGCCCGCCGACGGGTGGGACTCCGGTCACCCCCGGGCGTCGTGACGGAACGTGATCGACAGGCGTGGTCCGACCGGTCGACGACGCTTCGGCACGCAGTGCTGCCACTCGTGCTGGCACGCGCCGCCCATGACGAACAGGTCGCCGCGGCCGAGACCCCACGTGAGCGACGCGCCGCCGTCGCTGCGGCGCATTTGGAACGGACGGCTCTCGCCGACGCTGAGGATCGCGACGACGGGATCGGCGACGCGGTGCCGATGACGATCGGCGTGCCAGGCGACCGAGTCGCGCTGGTCGCGGTAGAGGTTGAAGCCGATCGAGTCGAACCGTCGGTCGTACCGATCGGCGAGTGCCCAGCGCATCTCGGCCAGGACGGGCAGTGGTTCGGGTTCGCCATCGGCCTCGTTCCACCACGCCGTCAGTCGAGGCTCGTCGACGAGACGGTCGTACATCGGCACACCGCGCCGCTGGCGGAAGTCGAGCAGGTCGACCAGATCGTCGAAGAGCACGTCGGATCCGTGGGCCCACTCCGGGGTGTACTCGACCCACGACGCTGCGGAGAGTGCCGATCGGGTGGAACCGGTGAACTCGCGGTCGAGATCGGGTTCGTCGTCTCCGAACAACGAGGCCTGACGGAACATGTGTTCGATCCTCGCGAACTGATCGGTCCTCGTCAACCCGACGGGAATCGTCAGATCCCGCTGCGAATCTCCGGTGCAGAACGGCCCCGATCCGACCGATACCCCTTCGTATGGCCGTGCGCATCCACCGATCGACCACCCTCACGGTGGTGTGGATGGCCGCGCTCGCGATGGTGATCGCGGCGTCACTCACGTCGGCCGCGGTCCTCGTCACGCAGCGATTCGACGACCGTTCGGAACTGACGGCGACGATCGCCGACCTCGAGCGCGCCGGGGTGGCTGAGCTCGCGATCGTCGCTCAGATGACCGCCATCTCGTTCGAGATCGCATCGACCGAGACGCCGGCGATGGATGCGGTCGACGCGTCGACCAGGTCGGAGTTCGCCGGTGAGTTCGCGATGCGGACGCTGCGTGACCGTCGCGTCGACGACGTTCGTGACCTCGGTGAGCGGACCGACGATGCCGAGCTCGTCGAGCTCGCCGAACAGCTCGATCGCGTCGACGGTCGGAGCGGCGGCGGAGACTCGGGTGCGTCGCTCTCCGAGCGCTACGACCTCGCGCTGGAGCTGACGGATGAACTCGTCGCGTCGACCGCAGAGGGTCGCGAGGTCGCCGAGCTGACCAGCTGGACGCTGCTCCCACTGCACGGTTTCGTCCTCGACGTCGCGGCTGCTCGGGCGGAGGCAGGGAGCCAGAACGAGGCCGTCGTCGAGCTGTCGATCGGTTCCGGTGACCCGATCTACGGCTGGCTCCCGACGGCGCTCGACGAGGTGATCGACCTCGATCTGTCGAGCCCGCTGTTCGGGTCGGCGCCGGCGCGGCTCGATCCGGTCCTCCTCGATCGCGACGTGCTGCGCGACACCATCGCATGGATCAACGACGTGCCGGAGTCGGGCGTCCGCTCCGAGCCGCCACACCCGCTCGACGACGTGATCAGCGAGGTCGCCGTGCTCCACGCCGACCTCGACGCAGCGGTCGATGCGCAGGTCGACGAGGCGGTCGGTGTCCTCACGGAACGCCGCGACGACGTCGGACTCGACGTGCTGACGATCCTCGTGATCGCCTTCGTTCCGACCCTCGGTGCGGCTGCCCTCGTGGTGCTCGCTCTCTTACGGCGACTGCGGGTGCATCGCGAACTCCGCACGGCTGCCGAATGGGATTCGCTGACGGGTCTGGTCACCCGGTGGACGTTCGAGCGTCGGACCACCGAACTGGCGTCGACCGACGACGCGAGTGTCCTCGCGTTCTTCCACATCGACGTCGACGAGTTCAAGAGCGTGAACGACGGGCACGGCCATGAGGCCGGGGATGCCGTCCTCCGCTCGATCGGAGACCGTCTGAACGCGACCGGTGACCGGTGGGCGCAGCGTTTCGCCGATCGATCACCCGACGTGATCGCCGCTCGTCTCGGCGGTGACGAGCTGTGCGTGCTGCTGCGTGTCGATCACCTCGACGACGACGAGACGTCCCGGCTCGGCAACGAGCTCTGCGACGTGCTCGCCGGTCCCGTCGACCTCACGCAGACGCGGATCGACGTCACCACGTCGGTCGGTGTGGCGACCGGCACGACACCCCTCGACGGAGCCGAACTCCTGCGCCGTGCCGACGACGCCCTCTACGTCGCCAAGCGGGAGGGTCGAGGACGCGCTCGCACCGCCGGTGCGCTTCGCGCCAAGGACCGGACCGCCGAAGAGAAGCGGGCGGAGAGCGAACGCCTCGACCGGATGCACGAGATCCGACCACTCGGTGGTCCGGGGAGCCGGCGCGACCGGTCGGCGTCGACGATCGTGGTCGACCCGTTCGATCTCGCCGATCTACCGATCCGCGAGCGCGAGCAGATCCTCGCCGAGATGCGCGCCGTCGCCGAACGGCGCGGCCACCGCTTCGTCGAGATCGAGCATCACGCGGACGTCGCCTCCTCGGTGACGCGCACCCATCGACACACCGACGCCCCACCCGCCACGCGGTCTCCGGACTCACCCGTGGGCGACGGTGGACCGGCCGCGTCGTCCGACCAGCCGATGCCACGCCGCACGAACGTGGTGACCGCTGCGCCGCTGCCGCCCCCCTCCGGATCTCAAGGCATCGCTCCGGGTGGTCACGATCTCGTCCCCGGGACCTCGCCGCTCGAGTCGCACGAACTCCGGCGCGACCGTCGCGATCCGTCCGAGCCGTAGGCGAGCCCGAGGCTCCAGGCGTCTCGCCTGTCCGTTGGTCTCGTCGCGGCCGCCCGGTGCGGTCGGCACTCGTGTCGACGTCAGCTCGCCCAGACCGGAGGTGACGATCCGAGCGGCCGAGGTGGATGGTTCTCGCCGCCGAGGAACGGTCGGACCGTCGTGAGGCGGCCGACCTCGGCCTCGACGGTCTGACGGAGGTGATCGGGCACGGGCACCGGCGCCGGGACGTACGGCACCGGTGAGCCGAGCGACACGAGGTGGTCGCGCGTCCGCAGGAGCGAGAGCTGGGCGAGCCACGACCCGCCGTGGCGACGACGGTGCTCGACCATCGCAGCCGCGATGCCGGCGCCGAGGAAGCCGGTCGCATAGTCGAGTGCCTGGACCGGTAGGCCTCTCGGAGTGGACGAGCTGCCCGCGTCGGCAGGGTGTCGGTCGCGATCGATCGCGAACTCGCCGCCGGCGTGCCGGATGCCGGTCGCCGTCTGCACGATCGAATCGAACCCGCGACGCCCGGCCCACGGTCCGACGAGGTCGAACGCACTGATCTGGATGACGACGATGCCGGGGCGGAGCTCGGCAGCGAGCTCCGGCGTGAGGCCGTGGCCGGCGAACGCTCCGGGTCGGTAGGCATCGATCCAGACGTCAGCGCCGCTCAGGAGCTCGCGCACCGCTGTCCGACCCTTCGCGGTCCGCACGTCGGCGAACGCGTTCCGTTTCCCGAAGCCCGTGCTGAGCACGCCGACATCGACTGCCGGGAGGTGGGCAGCTCCCAGCCGGAGCACATCGGCGCCCGAGCCGGCGAGCAGCTGCCCGGCGATCGGACCTGCGAGCACCCGGGAGCAGTCGAGGACGCGGATCGGACCGTCTCCGCTCGGACCGCGTCGATCGTCGCGGTTCGCCCGACTGCTCGCCGGCCCAATCGGTGAGATCGACACGAGAGGAAGGCCGTCGGTGGCGATGGCGTGTGGATGTCGGTCCCACTGGTCGAGCGTGCGGAGCGCGGCGGCGACGGAACCACCGGCGACGAGCCGCTGTTCGAGATCGGAGGTCGTCGACCGCGACATCGCATCGGCGACAGCGGTCCGAGCTTCCGGAACTCCGAGGGTCTCGGCGACCGCATGAGCGTGGTGGGGAAAGTTGCAGTGGATCTGGACGTGCCCGTCGTCGGCCGTGGGATACACACCCGAGAGTTCGCCCCAGGCCGGAACCGGCTCTCCGTCGACCTCGACGAAGGTGGTGCACCATGCGAGCAGGTGGTCGAGCCCGAGCATGATCCCTCGCTCGCCGAGCGCAGCAGCGGCGAAGGCGGCGGTCGAGGCGAGGAGTCGGTCGACGTCGAACGCCGACGAGGCGACGTCGCACACGTCGATCGACGGCGCTGCGCCGACCACTCCCGGGTCGGGGAGTCCGGCGGCGAGCCGCACGACGTCGTCGGCGAGGTCGTGGGCTCGGCGGTCCTGTGCCGGGGTCGACTCCGAGGCGTGAGCCGGGTCGGGATGAC
>JBCCTP010000004.1:0-27567 GCA_039198505.1 Actinomycetota bacterium
CGGTTCGCGCACCTCCATGCTGTCCTCGTCGAGCAGCCCACCGCCGGCACCGCCGGTACCACCGCCACCCTCACCGTCGTGCTCTCGTCCGTCGGATCCCGCCGAGCCCAGGTCGTCGTCGAGGTCCGACGAGTCACCGAATTCGTTCCACGACGTGGCCTGAACCGACGCCGGATCGAACCCCGGAGCGTCCGACGCGGTCCCGTCCTCCGCGCCCGAGATGTCCGTGGCGCCACCCGCCTGTTCGTCGGCGAACTCGGCCGTCGCCTGCTGTGACACGAACGAGTCCGACGTCGGGGCGCTCGACGCATCGCCGGCGGTCGAGACCATCTCGGTCGCCGACGAGTCGGAGGCGACCTCGTCGGATCCGGAGCCGGGTGGCTCCTTCCCGTCGGTCCGCGACGATCCGTCCTTCGCCTCCCCGGCCCGGCGCCCGTCGGCCGACGTGTCGCGGAGTGCCGGGCCGTCCGTGTCGGGGGCGTTCGCCTTCTCATCGGGCCGCTGGCCGTCGGCCTCCTTCTCCCCGCGGGTCGTGCCGGAGGCGCCGTCGCGGCCGTCGCCGGTCGAATCCCGGCGAGTTCGCATGTCGCTCATGGCGCCATGGTCGCCATCCGCTCGGTCGCACACATCCGTGAACTCCCGCATGCGTGGACCGATCCTCGATCCGTCGACCATCATCGACCCGGTGGCGGCGGTGGTTGAACTGGCGGTGATCGCAGGACGTCCGGGATGTCGACGGTGATCGAAGTGACCCTCGATGTCGAACGCTCACCGTTCGTCGGTCGTGCGGACGAACTCGCTCGACTCCACTCGTGGAGGAACGACCCGGCGAGTCGCATCGCATCGGTGGTGGGTGACCCCGGCGTCGGCAAGTCGCGTCTTCTCTCCGAGCTGCTCCGTGGAGTCGCTCCGTCGGGAGTGGTGCGCATCGGCGGATCACCCGACCTCGAATCGCAACCGATCCGGCCACTCCTCGAGGCGCTCGGCGTCGATTCGGCCGGGACCGATCGTGGCGACTCGGCTCGCTCTGCCGACGCCCGCTTCGTGCTGCACGAGCGGGTACTCGACGCGGTGAGTGCGCGATCCTTCCGGCGCCCGTTGCTGCTCGTCGCCGACGACGCCCAGTGGTTGGACACCGCGACCCTGGGCGCTCTGCTGGCCTGCCCCGACGTCGGTGAGGGGGGAAGCGTCAAGGTGCTGCTCTCCGGTCGCCGCGGCCCGTCGGCGATCGTCGACGGTGCGGTCGAGGCCTCCGACCTCGTGGTCGATCTGGCCGGCTTGGACGCGTCGTCGCTGCGCGACCTCTGGGAACTGTCGACGGGCACCCCGGCATCCCCGCAGGACCTCGTTCTCGCCGACGAGGTCGACGGCAATCCGCTGCTGGTCCTCGAAGCCGCTCGGGCGACGCTCGTCGCCGGCCCTGGTGACACCTCGGGCAGGTCGGCTGCCAGCGGTCTCGACGCACTGATCGGCCGGCTCGATGAACGTTCGACGACCGCAGCCGGCGCCGCTGCCGTGATCGGCCGTCGTTTCACCGCAGCCGACCTCGTCGAACTCCTGACCTGGAGCCACGGCGACTCGACCGCTGCCTGCGCCGACCTGCTGCGGTCCGACGTGGCCGTCGCCGTCGACGGACAGACACTGGCCTTCCGCCACGACCTGATCCGCGAGGCGGTGCTCGATGCGCTGCCGGCGACGACCCTCGCCGACCTCCATCGACGCCGAGCCGAACAACTCGCCGCCGATCAGGCGAGTGACAGCGCCGTCGCCGCGGCCCGACACCTCGCTGCGGCCGGTGACTCGTCGACGACCATCCCGTGGTTCCGAGCGGCCGGTCGAGCGCTGCTGGCCACCGATCCCGCGGCGGCAGCCGAGTTCTTCGAACGGGCAGCCGGCGTCGCCACGGCAGCGGATGCGTCGGTCGCCTGGGACCTCGCGGCCGAGTGGGCGCAGTCGCTCACCTGGTCGCGCCGAGCCGACGAGGCGCTCGACGTGCTCGACTCCTGTCGCGAGCCGACTCATCCACACGTGCTGCACCAGCGAGCCCAAGCCCACTCCGCACTCGGAGCGTTTCTCGCCGCGGCCGAGGCGTTCGAAGCTGCCGGAGACGATCGAGACCACCGGACCAGCGCCGACGAGCGAGCCCGCGCCCGCGCGGAGGGGCAGCTCCTGCGGGCCCTTGGCTTCGACTTCGACGGCGCCGAGTCGGGGAGTCGGGACATCCTCTCCACACCCGGTCTCGACGGGGTCGCTGCGGTCCATGCCGGTTGCGCACTCGCGTGGTCGCTGCAGCATCGAGGCCACATCGACGAGGCCGTCGACGTCCTTCGAGATGCGATCGACGTGGCGGGCGACGATCCGGAGCGACTGTGGCGGAATCCGGCGATGCACCTCCTCGACGCTCACGTCGGGGGAGATCGCTACGAGCGGCTGGACGAGCTCACACGTGAGGCCCGGCGGGTCGCGGTCGAGCACGGTGACATCTGGCAGATCCCTGCGCTCTCGTCGCTGTCGGCGGGGGCCCACTTCCGCACCGGTGCCTGGGACCGGGCGCTCGCCGAGATCGAAGCCGGTCGGTCGTGGGCGGAGGAGACGGGGAATCGGTTGGCGCTTCCGTGGTTGCTCGGGCTCCGGGCGACGATCGAGAGTCGTCGAGGGGACCTCGACCGTGCGGACGAGTCGATCGCCCGCGCCGATGCGGCCCTCGACGGCGACACTCGGACGGGAGCCGAGGCGCTCGTGCTCGCCCGAGCGTGGCGGGCGCACGCCGGCGGCGAACCGGATCGGGCGTTGTCGATGCTCGGCGAGCTGTGGGAGCTGATGCTCCTCGTCGGCATCGCCAACCGCGTGGCGGTGATCGCGCCGCTCATCGGACGGCTCGCCGTGGACTGCGGAGAGCGCGATCGTGCTCGCCGGCTCGTGGCCGAGCTGGCGGACATCGACGACGGCAGGCGCTCGCTGATCGCTCTCGAACCCACCCGGGCGCTCGTCGGCGGTCTCGTCGATCGCGACATCGAGCGACTGGCGACGGCGGCGGCCCGCTTCGGCGAGCTGCAGTTGTTCCCCGATCAGGCCGACACGGTCGTCGATCTCGTCGAGATGGTCGCGCCGCAGCGGCTCGGAACGTTCGACGCGGAGGTCACTGCGGCGGTGGAGATCTTCGACCGGCTCGGGATCGGAGCAGGGCGCGACCGCATCGCAGCACGGGTGCCGCGACTGTCTGCTCCGGCGTCGAACGAGGCGACCGACCCACTCGAACTGCTCACGACGGCCGAGCGACGGATCGCCGATCTGATCGCGACCGGGGCCTCGAACCCGGACATCGGGGAGCGGCTCGGGATCTCCCGGCGTACCGTCGAGAGCCACCTGACCCACATCTTCACGAAGCTCGACATCGCGACCCGCGTCGAACTCGCCGTTCTCGCCAGCCGTTCCTGACCGGTGTCGCCGGGCGCGGACCGACGGGAGCGAGACGTCAGCGGCCGGAGTGACCGAACCCGCCGCCGCGGTCGACGCCGTCGAGTTCGTCGACGACCTGCCACTCGACGTGTTCCACCCGCTGGACCACGAGTTGCGCGATCCGGTCGCCCCGCTCGATCCGGTACTCGGTGTCGGGGTCGGTGTTGGCGAGCACCACCTTGATCTCACCGCGATACGCCGCGTCGATCAATCCGGGTGCGTTGACCACGGTGATGCCGTGCTTCGCCGCCAGACCGCTGCGTGGCAGCACGAAGCCGCCGTGGCCCATCGGGATCGCGATCGAGATCCCCGTCGGAACGATGGCCCGTCCGCCGCCGGGTGGGAGCACGGCGGGCTCCCGGGCGGACAGGTCGATCCCGGCGTCGCCGTCGTGGGCGTAGGTCGGCAGCGGCAGGTCGGGGTCGAGCGAGACGATCGGGACGGGGAGCGACGGGAACGGCGACGGCACGGCGGGCGACGTTACAACTCCGTTCGTAGACTCGATCCCGTGGGGAGACGAGTCGAGTTCGACACCGGACGACGGGGCGGTCGTCCATGACCACGGTCGAACGTCCACCGTCGGTGGACACACTCGCCCGGTCGCTGAGCGACACCGGCCTGCCGCATCCGATCCTCGTCGACATCGCCCGGGCTGCGATCGCCGACGGCGACGTCCCGGGCGCCGCGGAGCGAGCGCAGCGGTATCGACGCTCGCTCCTGACCGACGTGGTCAACGCCACGGGTGTGCTGCTCCACACCAACCTCGGCCGCGCACCGCTGGCTCATGCCGGCGACGCTCGAGCCCAGACGGTCGAGTTCGACCTGTCGACCGGTGAGCGAGGTTCCCGACAGGCGGCCGTCGGCAAGCTGTTCGCCCGCCTCACCGGTGGCGAGTCGGCGATGGTGGTCAACAACAACGCAGCGGCGGTGCTGCTGGTTCTCGCGGCTCTCGCCGAGGGCCGAGGTGTTCCGGTCAGCCGAGGTGAGAGCGTCGAGATCGGTGGATCGTTCCGCGTCCCCGAGGTGATGGAGCAGTCGGGTTGCCGCCTGATCGACGTCGGGACCACCAACCGCACCCGCCCCGCCGACTACCGGAGCGCCATCGAGCGCCACGGCGACGAGGTCGCGCTGCTCATGAAGGTCCATCCGAGCAACTACCGGGTCGCCGGGTTCGTCGAGGAGACGTCGATCGCCGAACTCTCCGAGGTGGGCCGCGAACACGGCGTGCCCACGATGGCCGACATCGGCAGCGGACTCGTCGATGCGAACGTCCCCTGGGTCTCCGGTCCTCCACCCGCATGGCTCGCGGGAGAGCCGGCGGCGGTGCAGGCGGTCGGCGACGGTGCCGACGTCGTGACGTTCTCCGCCGACAAGCTCCTCGGCGGCCCGCAGGCCGGCGTGATCGTCGGGCGGTCCGACCTGATCGCCCGGTGCTCGCGGCACCCGCTCGCTCGGGCACTGCGGCCGGGCGGCCTCGTCCTGCGGGCGCTGCAGGACGTCGCGCTCACCTATCTCGACAAGCGGGCCGGCGAGTTGCCGTTCTGGCGCATGGTCACCACACCGGTCGACGATCTGCGCCGCCGCGCCGAGTCGATCGTCGGCCACCTCCCCGACGGGCGGCTGGCCGACGGCGGGCCGGTCCGTGTGGTCGACACCGAGGCGCTGCCCGGAGCCGGATCCGCGCCGGGCGTCACGGTGTCGAGCGTCGGCCTCCGCATCGAGGGCGATCGTCTGGCGGAGCTGCGCGCACGTCCGGTGCCGATCGTCGCCCGCACGCGGGACGGGGTCACCACGCTCGACCTGCGCTCGGTCGATCCGGTCGACGACCCACATCTCGTCGCAGCGCTGTCGTCGCTCGGAACCGACACCCCGGCGACGAACCTCGGAACGTCGTGACCGTCGTCGCCACCGCCGGCCACGTCGACCACGGCAAGTCGTCGTTGGTCCTCGCCCTCACCGGCACCGATCCCGACCGGTTCGAGGAGGAGAAGCGGCGCGGACTCACGATCGACCTCGGGTTCGCCCACACGACGCTCCCGTCCGGCGCCGACGTCAGCTTCGTCGACGTGCCCGGGCACGTGCGCTTCCTCCGCAACATGCTCGCCGGTGTCGGGGGCGTCACGGCCTGCGTCTTCGTCGTGGCGGCGACCGAGGGATGGAAGCCGCAGTCCGAGGAGCACCTCCGGATCCTCGAGCTGCTCGGGATCCGTCACGGTGTGATCGCACTCACCAAGGTCGATCTCTGCGACGACGACATCCTCGAACTCGCCCGGCTCGACGTCGTCGAGCACGTCGAGGGCACGTTCCTCGAGGGCGCACCCATGATCGAGGTCGCCGCGACCGCCGGGCTCGGACTCGACGAGATGAGGGCGGCACTCGACGAGCTCCTGGTACGGAGCGGCGACGTGGCCGACGTCGGTCGGCCGAGACTCTGGATCGATCGCAGCTTCGCCGCTCGGGGGAGCGGCACGGTGGTGACCGGGACGCTGGTCGGTGGAGCGATCGCCGTCGACGATCACGTGGCCATCGAGCCCGGCGGCCATCGCGCCCGTGTTCGGGCCATTCAGACCGCCGGTCGATCGGTCGAGCTGATCGGTCCGGGGAACCGCGTCGCCCTCAACCTCAACGGCGTCGCCCACGACGAGATCGGTCGAGGACACGTCGTGGCAGAGCCCGACCGGTGGATGCTGACCGACCGCCTCGACGCGTCGCTCGACGTGCTCGCCTCACTCGACCACGAGGTGTCGCGCCGAGGGTCGTACGTCGCCTACGTCGGCGCCGGGGAGCACCACGTCCGGATGCGAGTGCTCGGCGACGCGGCGCTCGCCCCCGGAATCGACGGAGCGGTGCGCCTCTTCCTCCCCGACGCGCTCCCGCTGCTGCCGGGCGACCGGTTCGTGCTGCGTGAGACCGGGCGGGACGAGACCATCGGCGGGGGCGAGATCCTCGACATCGACCCCGTCGTGAGGGCCGTCGACGCAGCGCCCGATCGATCGATCGAACGCGTCGTCGCGGAGCGCGGGTGGGTCGAGGTCGACCACCTCGAACGGCTGACCGGGGTGCGGGTCGAGCCGAACGTCGGCCGATGGGTCACCACCGACGACGCTCGAGCCGAGGTCGTCGCATCGGTCGAGGCGCGGGTGGCCGAGGCGGGAGCCGTCGGACTCGACGTCTCCGTCTTCGACGACCGGGAGCGAGCGATCATCGACGACCTCGAGTCGATCGTCGTCGACAACGGACTCGTGCTGCCGGCTGACGCGATCGACACCTACGCCGAGCACCCGTTCCTCGACGAGCTCCTCGCCGGCGGGTTCGCGCCCCCGGCGCCCGACGGCGTCGACCGCAACGACCTCCGCGAACTGGTGCGACGCGGACACGTCGTGCAGCGAGACGGGATGGCGTTCCACGCCGACACGATCGAGCGGGCCGCCACAGTGGCTGCGGAGCTGCTCGCGGCCGACGAGGCGGGGTTCACGGTCGCGCAGTTCCGCGACGCGACCGGCGCCAGCCGCAAGTACGCCCTCCCGTTGGTCGCCGAACTCGACGCCCGAGGCATCACCCGCCGCCGCGACGACCTCCGGATCGCCGGCCCCCGCCTGCCGTCCTGACGGCGCACTGTTCCGTCGACCCCAGGGCTCGACGGAACATCAGCGAACAGCACGTTCGGTGCCGGTTCCGTTCGTGCTGGTGCGGTCTACTCGGCGGGCTCTCGGCGACGCTCGCGATGGTCCCTCGCGGCGCCTTCCAGCGGTTCGACCTCGAGGGTGACCCCGTCGATCTCGACGACGCGGATGGTGTCGCCGGTCATCACCGGCGTCGCACGGTTGGTCCGAGCACGCCAACGTCCCTCGCCGACCTCGACGATGCCGTCGGGATCGACGTCGGACACGACCGTGCCCTCCTCGCCGATCATCCACTCCCGCCCGACGGTGGGTGTGGCGAACCGGGTGCGGACCATGTTGGGCATGCCGACGATGAACGTCAGAGCGATGCCCCCGATGCCGGCGATGAGCGCCAGCCACGACGGCCGCAACGACGCACCAGGCAGGGACTCGAACAGGAACAGACTGCCGACCACGGTCAGCCCGAGGCCGACACCGGTCCAGAATCTGGGTAATCCGACCTGGACGTCGATCGCGAACGCCACCATCGCGAGCAGGATCAGCACCACCGCCCACGTTCGTGTGGGCAACACCGCGAGCCCCGACGTGGCCAGCACCGTGCAGACCGCTCCGGTGACCCCGGCGACGCCGACTCCCGCCGTGAAGAACTCGAACACGAGCAGCGCGAGCCCGGTGAGCAGCAGCAGGTAGGCCACCGGCGGGCTGGCCACGGTGTGGAACAGCTGGTCGACCAGCCCGAGCTTCGAGAAGCGCACGACGGCCGTGGTGTCGCGCCGGACCTGTCCGGTCTCGGTGACCACCTCGGCGGTGGTGTCGAGCACGCGCCCGTCGACCTCGAGTTCGTCGAGGACCTGCACCATGTTGGTGATCGTCGGGACACCCTCGTCGTTGATCTCGGTGACGAGACCGAGCGCTCGAGCCTCGGACAGACCGACCGACCCGTTGCGGATGTTGTCCTGGGCGGCGCCGGACCAGTCGACCCGATCGTCGAGTGGAACTCCGGCGAAGCCGATCCGCGTGCCGGGCGCCATGCCGGTCGCGTCCGCGACGGCGAGCAGCTGTGCGGCGGTCCCGTACATGCGAGCCCCGTTCGGGCCCACCCAGATGGCCACGGGCACGTCGGCCGTGGCGACGCGATCGATCAGATCGCGGATCACGTCGTCGGAGACCACGGTGCCGCGTGAGTTGACCTGGAGGATGAGAGCGTCGGACCCCTCGGCCGCCGACGTGGCGATGGCGTCGTCGATCGCATCGATGATGATGTCGTCGAAGAATCCGCTGACCTGCAGAACGTCGATCGTCCCGGTGTCGGCCCGGTCGGCCGCGTCGGCCCCGTCGGTGTCGTCGAGCGAGCCGTCGTCGTTTTCCTGCGCCGACGCCGGTCGGTCGGAGTCCGACGCTCCGGCAGGTGTCGGAGCAGCGAGCAGGAACAGGGCGGCGGCGACGGCCGCGACGCCGATCGCTAGTCTGCGCACAGGTGCCTCCGGTGAGCGAGAGTCCGTTGCCGTCGCTGACCGCTGCACGTGTCGTGATCGTGGCCGGCAAGGGCGGGGTGGGGAAGACCACGGTAACGGCGGTCCTCGCTCGCGCCGCCGTGACCGACGGCCGACGCGTGCTCGTGGTGGAGCTCGACGGCAAACCCACGCTCGCCGACTGGTTCGCGGACGTCGACGCCGATCTGCCCGACGGAGCCAGGCTGGACGTGATCCACCTGAGCGCTGCCGACGCACTCGACGAGTACCTCCGTGAGCACGGCTTCCAGCGCATCGCGAAGCGGCTGTCGTCCACCGGGGTCATCGACATGGTCGGCACCGCAGCGCCGGGGATCGACGACGTGGTCGTGCTCGGCAAGATCAAGCAGCTCGAGCGCGCCGGCGACCACGACCTCATCATCGTCGACGGTCCCGCCGCCGGGCACGCCATCACGTTCCTGACATCCGCGTCCGGGCTCGCCGATGCGGTGCGCGGCGGACCCGTGAAGCGACAGTCCGACGACGTGCTCGAATTGCTCGCCGACGGCGACCGGGCGATGGTCGTCCTCGTCACCCTGCCGGAGACGACACCGGTCAACGAGACCGTCGAGACCGCCTTCTCCCTCGAGGACGATGTCGGCGTCCGGTTGGGTCCGGTCGTCGTGAACGCCGTCGACGCCGCCGGCGATCTGCCCGCGGCCGACGAGGTCGACGAGGCGCTCGCCGCCGTCGAGTCCGGCGAGGCGGCATCGCTGCGCGCCGCGTGGGAGTTCCGTCGTTCCCGCCGGGCGATGGAGGTCGAGGCGCTCGATCGGCTCGGCGAGCGTCTTCCTCTCGCTCAGGTGCACCTCCCGGCTCTGCCCGTCGCCGGGCTCAGTGCGAGCGACATCGACGTCCTCGCATCGCAGCTGACCGAGGACGGCTCGACGTGATGGACGGCGGAGAGATCGGCGAGCTCCTCGACGGCCACGACGTGGTCGTCTGCTGTGGGTCGGGCGGCGTCGGCAAGACCACGACCGCGGCCGCGATCGCCCTCGAAGGAGCGCGCCGCGGACGACGCACCGTCGTGGTCACGATCGATCCCGCCCGTCGCCTCGCCGACGCGTTCGGTCTCGCCGACGGGTTGTCGGCCGAACCCCAGCGGGTCGTGGTGTCGCACGGCATCGGCGAGTCCTCGAACGAGGACGGTCAGCTCTGGGCGATGATGCTGGACCCTTCGGTGACGTTCGACGGTCTCGTCGAGAAGTACGCGGACGACGCCGACCAGATCGAGCGGATCACCACGAACCGCTTCTACCGCAACATGGCGAGCGCCATGAGCGGGACGCAGGAGTACATGGCGGCCGAGACGCTCCATGCGCTGCACCATGACGATCGGTTCGACCTGGTGATCGTCGACACCCCTCCGAGCCGATCGGCCCTCGACTTCCTCGAAGCGCCGGGGGTGCTCTCACGATTCCTCGACCACCGGGTGTTCAAGCTCGCGATGCTGCCGACTCGCAGTGGTCTGAAGATCTTCGGCACCGCTGCACAACCGATCTTCCGTGCGATCGGACGAGTGGTCGGTTCCGACGTGCTGACCGATGCGCTCGCCTTCTTCCAGGCCTTCGCCGGGATGGAGAACGGATTCCGCGACCGCGCGGACGACGTCGTCGCGCTGCTCCGTGCCGACCGAACCGCGTTCGCCGTCGTGGCGTCGCCACGCACCGACACGATCGCCGAGGCGACCTGGTTCGCCCGCCAGCTCCGCGATCAGGGCGTCGGGGTCGCCGTCGCGATCGTCAACCGCCTGCATCCCGACGTCGGAACCGGCGACGGCGACGGCAGCGCGGACGGCGGTGCCTCGGACGACGGCAGCTCGGACGACGGCAGCTCGGACGATGCGGACGCCGTGCTCCGGCGGCTCCGTCGCAACCGCGCGCAACTCGCCGAGATCCGACGAGCCGAACTCGACGCACTCGGGCCGCTGCACGACCTCGTCGCCCCGGCGCCGCTCGTGACCGTGCCGCTCCTCGGTGACGATGTCCACGAACTCGCCGGTCTCGACCGAATCCGGAGCGAGCTCGTCGCCTGATCGCCGGACCCTCGCCCCACGAGCGGTGACCCGGACCCGTCGAGGCCCGTCGGTAGCGTTGCGGGCCATGTGCGGAATCATCGGGGTGGTCAGTCGACCGCCCACCCGCCCCACGCCGTCCGTCGAGAACCTGGTCGCCGGGCTCGACGGCGCTCTCGAGCTGCGTCCCGACGTCGTCGCGATGACCGGAGCGGTCGCCACGGTCGACGGTGCGCTGCGCGGCCTACCCGGGGTGCTCGCACTGGCCGGCCGCATCGACGCGGTCGCGTCGATGACGTCACGACTCGAACAGCTCGAGGGGTTCGTCGCCGAGCGCACCGCCGAACTCGACGACCACGGCGCTGACCTCGACGCCGGCGACCTCGAGCGCTCGAATGCCGAACTCGTCGCGCTCGCCGATGTCGTGTGGGCGGTCCGCAACGATCGGCTCCGAACGGTCCGGGAGGTCGTCGAGCTCGCCGGACGCGAGGCGCCGGCAGCGGCGCTCGGCGGCTACCTCGCGGTACAGCAGGCGTTCTCCGCACTCGACCGCCTCGAGGTTCGCGGGCGGGACTCGGCCGGGATCCACCTCTACGTGTGGAACCACGACATCGAGCCCGACGCCCTCGCGACCCTCGTGGCGCAGCGGGGAACCGATCCGCTCTTCGAATCGGGGTCGGTCGAGGCCGTCCACACCGACGACCACGGCACCGTGCTGTCGTTCGTGTTCAAGCAGGCGGCCGAGATCGGCGAGCTCGGCGACAACACCGCAGCGCTCCGATCCGCGCTGACGGCCGACGAGCTGTTCCGGCGGGCGGTCTCGTCCCCCGACGCGCGGGTGTCGCTGTTGGGTCACACCCGGTGGGCGAGCGTCGGCATCATCAGCGAGCCCAACACCCATCCGTTGAATTCGCGGGAGTCCGAGCAGCGTGGGGGGCAGGCGGCCCCGTACGTCGTGGCGGCGCTCAACGGCGACGTCGACAACCACGCGGATCTGCGGGTCGAGCACGAGCTCCGCATCGCTGCGCCCATCACCACCGACGCGAAGGTGATCCCCACGTTGACCTCGCGGCACCTCGGCGCCGGCGTCGACCCGGTCGAGGCGTTTCGCCGCACGGTGTCGGCCTTCGACGGCTCGGTCGCGATCGGTGCGATCGCCGCCGACGACCCGTCGACGCTGCTGCTCGCGCTCCACGGCAGCGGTCAGGGCCTGTACGTCGGGTTGGCCGACGACGCGTACGTGGTGGCCAGCGAGCCCTACGGGATCGTCGAGGAGACGTCTCGCTACGTCCGCATGGACGGCGAGCAGGGCGGCGAGATCATGGCGCTGTCGGCCGAGACGGCCGGTGAGCTCGACGGGATCCGCCGCTTCGCGTACGACGGCACACCGACGCCGGTCGACGACGAGCACGTCAGCGTCGCCGAGATCACGACGCGCGACATCGATCGGGGCGACGCCCCCCACTTCCTGCTCAAGGAGATCTCCGAGGCGCCTGACAGCTTCGCCAAGACCCTCCGTGGGAAG
The DNA here is from genome assembly GCA_039198505.1 of Actinomycetota bacterium. Taxonomy (GTDB): domain Bacteria; phylum Actinomycetota; class Acidimicrobiia; order Acidimicrobiales; family Ilumatobacteraceae; genus Ilumatobacter_A. The sequence continues at coordinate 12,133 of JBCCTP010000004.1, forward strand.
GTGGTCTCCGGCGACGACGATCTCCTCCGCGCACGCGTGGGCGAGATCGCCCTCCCCGCCGACGTGATCGAGCGGCTCGCCGACGGGTCGATCGACCGGGTGCGCGTGATCGGACAGGGCACCGCTGCGGTCGCAGGCCAGAGCACCGCAGCGATCCTCGACGAGCTGTCGGGGTCCACGCTCGACGTCGACGCCGTCACCGCCACCGAGTTGTCCGGATTCTCGCTCGCACTCGACATGAGCAACACGCTCGCGATCGCCGTCAGCCAGTCCGGCACGACCACCGACACCAACCGTACGGTCGACCTCATCCGCGCCCGAGGTGGTGCCGTGATCGGCATCGTCAACCGTCGGAACTCCGACCTGACCGACAAAGCCGACGGAGTCATGTACACCTCCGACGGACGCGACGTCGAGATGTCGGTCGCTTCGACCAAGGCGTTCTACGCCCAGGTCGCCGCGGGGGCGCTCCTGGCCTGCGCGATCGCCGAGGTCACGACAGCCGGAGACGAGGCCGCATCGGCGCGCCGGAGTCAACTCCTCGACGCTCTGCGCGCGCTCCCCGACGCGATGCGCGGCACGTTGGCCCGGCGCGAGGTCATCGCCGAAGCGGCGCGTCGACTCGCACCGCCCAAGCGGTACTGGGCGGTCGTCGGCAACGGCCCCAACAAGGTCGCCGCCGAGGAGGTGAGGATCAAGCTGAGCGAGCTCTGCTACAAGTCGATGGCCTGCGACTCGACCGAGGACAAGAAGCACATCGACCTGTCGTCCGAGCCGCTGATCCTCGTGTGTGCCGCCGGACTCGAGGGCTCCACGGCCGACGACGTGTCGAAGGAGGTCGCCATCTTCACCGCGCACAAGGCGACGCCCGTCGTCGTCGCCACCGAGGGCGACACCCGGTTCGACGCGGCGGCCGTGATCGGCGTCCCCGCGGTCGACCCGACGCTCGGGTTCGTCCTCTCCGCCATGGCGGGGCACCTGTTCGGGTACGAGGCGGCGCTCGCGATCGACGAGTCGGCCAACCCGCTCCGCGAGGCCCGAGAGGCGATCGAGCACCACGTGGCCGAGGGGTACGCAGGCGATGAGATCCTCATCCGACTGAGGAGCGCACTCCGTCCGCTCGCCGAGCGGTTCTTCGACGGTGTGCGCGCCGACCGCTACGACGGTCATCTCGAGGCGTCGACCGCCGTGCAGCTCGGCGGGGTGCTCCGCGATCTGATGTCGCTGCACCCGGTCGAGTCGTACCAGGTGTCGACCGGCAAGGTCGCCACACCGTCCACGCTCGTCGACGCGCTCGTCGATGCACTCACCGACGCCGTCGACGAACTCACCCGACCGATCGACACGATCAAACACCAGGCGAAGACCGTCACGGTCGGGATCTCGCGCAGCGACGAGGGCGTCATCGATCGTCCGCTCGTGCAGGCCGTTCTGGGGGCCGGCGCGGGCCGGGACGTGCTCTCGTACCGCACGCTCCGGGTCCTCGCCGCCATCGATCCGGCGGTGGCGGAGGTGCGGGGCTTCACCCGCTACGGCATCGACGGCGACTCGATCGAGATCATCGACCGCGGTGGCATCAGCCGCGACCTGCCGAGCCGGGTCGACGGTCCCAGCCCGCTCGTCGGCACCAAGCACCGCGTCGCGTCCGAGCAGGACGTGCTGGTCGCTCGGGGTCGCAGCGACGGACGTCTCGTGATCCTCGTCCCCGAGGTGAAGGGCGGGGAGACCACCGGCCTCACGCTGCTCCACGTGGCGTTCCACGAACACCGTCCGGCCGACGTCATGAAGCCGGTCCTGCAGGGATACGACCGACGGTACGACCGTCTCGTCGACTGGGTGTCCGAGACCGAGGCCGATTTCGACGAGTCGCTCCTCGCGCAGATCCCGGTCGTCGACCTGCTGATCGGACCGATCTCCGAGACGGCCGATCGCTGGCGCCGGTGATGTCGTGGGCGTGATCGGGATCGGGATCGATCTCGTCGACATCGAGCGCTTCCGCCGATCGCTGGAACGGACACCCACGATGCGGACGCGGCTGTTCACCGAGATCGAACTCGAGTACGTCGCCCCGAAGACCGACCCGGTGCCGTCACTCGCCGCACGGTTCGCCGCGCGCGAGGCGGTGATGAAGTCGCTCGGTCTCGGGCTCGGGGCGTTCGGCTTCCACGACGTGTGGGTCGAGCGGGCCGAGTCGGGTGCGCCGTCGCTCGTCGTGACCGGTCCGGCGCTCGCGCTCGCCGACGCGGCCGGGGTCACCCGATGGCATCTCTCGCTGACGCACAGCGACACGGTGGCGGGCGCCTACGTCGTCGCCGAGTGAGATCCCGACGACGGATTCGGTGCGCGAGATGGTGCGTGCCACCATGACCGCCATGTTCGAGGAGTACCAGCAGACCTGGGACGAGTTGACGGCTCCGGGAGCGCAGTTCGCGATGACCGAGATCGAGGTCCGCGGGGTGCCGATGCGGGTGTTCGAGCAGGCGCCGCCCCACATGAGGTTCGTGTGGGAACTCGCCAGCGCGAACGGCGACAAGGACTACCTCGTGTACGAGGACGAGCGGTACACCTACGCCGAGTCCGATGCGATCATCAAAGCGCTGGCGGCTCACCTCGCCGACGTCCACGGAGTGGGCCGCGGCGATCGCGTGGCGGTGGCGATGCGGAACTACCCCGAGTGGGTGTTCTCGTACTGGGCGATCGTGTCGCTCGGCGCCGCGTGTGTCGGGATGAACGCGTGGTGTACCGCCGAAGAGATGAAGTACGGGCTCGCCGACTCGCGCCCGAAGGTGCTCATCGCCGACCCCGAGCGGGTCGAGCGGGCGGTGCAGGTTCTCGACGACCTGCGGACGGGCGACGACGGCGCTCCCTTGCACGTGATGAGCGTGCGTCACGACGGCGATCTCCCCGACGACTCGAGCCGGTGGGAGGACGTGATCGATCCCGCGTCGGCGCCCGACACCCTTCCCGCCGTCGAGATCGACCCCGACGACGACGCCTGCATCTTCTACACGTCGGGCACCACCGGATTCCCGAAGGGCGCACAGTTGACCAACCGGGGCTCGGTCCACAACCTCATGAACCTCGCGTTCATGGGCATGATCGGTGCGATCGCCGCCGCCAAGGCGGCCGCAGCGTCGGGGGAGGCGCCGGCCGCACCCCCCGCCGACCCGCCGCCGCAGAACGTGTTCATGGCGCCCACGCCGCTCTTCCACGTGACGGCCAACAACTGCCTGCTCCACCCGGCGACCCTCACGGGATCGCGCCTGGTGCTGACGTACAAGTGGGACGCCGCCCGTGCCCTCGAACTGATCGAGCGCGAGCGGGTCACGAACTTCTCCGGCGTGCCGACGATGAGCCGCGAGATGCTGATGCACCCCGATTGGGAGACGCGCGACACGTCGTCGCTCGCGGGGATGGGCGGTGGCGGCGCTCCGCTCCAGCCCGACCTCGTCGAGAAGATCGACAAGTCCCTCGCCGGCGGCGCCCCCAGCACCGGATACGGGTTGACCGAGACCCACGGCATCGTCACCGCCAACTCGGGGGCGCTGTACGTCGCCAAGCCGGCTTCGGCGGGCAAGGTCGTGCCGGTCCTCGACGCCAAGCTCGTGAACGAGATGGACGAGGAGGTCTCCGGGCCGGGCGCTCGCGGCGAGTTGTGCGTGCGCGGCTCGGTCGTGATCAAGGGCTACCTCAACCGGCCCGAGGCCACGGCCGACGCCATCCGCGACGGATGGTTCCGGACCGGCGACATCGCCGAGATCGACGACGACGGATTCGTGTACATCGTCGACCGGGCGAAGGACATGGTCCTGCGGGGCGGCGAGAACGTGTACTGCTCCGAAGTCGAGTCGGCGGTGTACGAACATCCCGACGTCGCCGAGGCCGCCGTGTTCGGCGTGCCCGACGATCGGCTCGGCGAGATCGTGGGCGTCGCCATCGTGCGTGCCCCGGGGTCCTCGCTCGACGAGTCGGCGCTCGGCGAGTTCCTCACCGACAAGCTGGCCAAGTTCAAGATCCCCGAGCGGGTGTGGTTCCTCGACGAGGCGCTTCCGCGGAACGCGAACGGCAAGTTCATGAAGCGGGAGCTGCGCGACACCCTCGCCGGCTCGTGACCGTGACGTCCCGGGTCTGACCCGCGAGGTCACGCCCGTGGGAGACTGCGCGGCGTGATCCCCGTCGTGACGCCCGAGGAGATGAGGGCGATCGACGCAGCGGCACCCGAGCCGATCGAGGTGCTGATCGAACGTGCCGGCGCGGCCGTCGCGCGCGAGGCGCTGCGGATGCTCGGCGGCGGTTACGGCCGCACCGTCCACGTGGTCGCCGGGAAGGGCAACAACGGGGCCGACGGCATCGCTGCGGCGCGGCGTCTCGAGCGGCGAGGGGTTCGGTGCCGGGTCCACGACGCCGCCGATCCACCGCCCGTTCTGCCGCCCGCCGATCTCGTCGTCGATGCGGCCTACGGAACCGGTTTCCGTGGCGAGTGGTCGCCTCCGGCCGTCGGGGCGACGCCGGTCCTGGCGGTCGACGTCGTGAGCGGCCTCGATGCACTCACGGGTGCGGTCTCCGGCCGAGTGGTGCGTGCCGAGCGCACGATCACCTTCCAGGCGATGAAGCCGGGCCATCTCCTGGGCGCGGGTCCCGAGCTCTCGGGTGAGGTGGTCGTCGCCGACATCGGTCTCGACGTCTCGTCGGCGCAGCGTCACCTCGTGACCGCCGACGCGTGCGCCGCTCGGTGGCCTCGCCGGCGAACCGACGACCACAAGTGGGGGTCGGCGGTGAGGCTGGTGGCGGGCAGTGCCGAGATGCCGGGCGCCGCCGTGCTGGCAGCATCGGCCGCCGCGCGAGCGGGGGCCGGGTTGGTGTCGTTGGCCGTCCCGGGGACCCGGGTGGACGACGGGGTCGGTCGTCCACCGAACGGGGTCGCGGCGCCGGCGGAGATCGTTCAACGCTTCCTGCCGTCGGTCGACTTCGCCGCATCCGCGCTCGACGACGTCGACCGCTTCGGAGCGCTGGTCGTCGGCCCGGGCCTCGGTCGAGGCGCCTCGGTGCTCGACGCGGCGAGACAGGTCGTCGCCGATGCCCCGGTTCCGGTGGTCATCGACGGCGATGGCATCGCAGCCGTGGCGGAGTCCGAGGGTGGACCTGCGGCGTTGCTCGCCGATCGGGCGTCGTCGTCGGTGCTCACGCCGCACGACGGCGAGTTCGAGCGACTCACCGGGCATCGACCGGGACCCGACCGACCGGCGGAGGTCGTCGAGGTGGCCGCCCGCCTCGGTGCGACGGTGCTGCTCAAGGGACCGACCACGGCCGTCGCATCACCGGACGGCCGAGTCCGGTTCGTCGACCACGGCGACGAGCGACTCGCCACGGCCGGAACGGGTGACGTGCTGTCGGGCATCGTGGCCGCCCTGCTCGCGCGTGGGACCGACCCGCTCGACGCTGCAGCCGTCGGTGCGTGGGTGCACGCCGACGCGGGACGCGTCGCCGGGGCGGCCGGACTCGTCGCCGGCGACCTCGTCCGTGCCCTTCCGGCCGTGATCGGGCGACTCGGTCATGCTTCGGCGACCGGTCGGGTGGCCTGGTGACGGTTGACCGGTGGGCGTGGATCGAGGTCGACCTCGACGCCATCGCGCACAACATCGAGGTGCTCGCCGAGACCGTGGCCCCGGCCGAGGTGTGGGCGGTCGTGAAGGCCGACGGCTACGGACACGGTGCCGTCGAGGTCGCTCGAACCGCCGTCGATGCGGGAGCGTCCGGTCTGTGCGTGGCGCTGGTGCAGGAGGGTGTGCACCTCCGCCGGGCGGGGCTGACCGCACCGATCCTCGTGCTGAGCGAACAACCGCCCGAGACCGCGCCGCTGATCGTCGAGCACGGCCTCACGCCCACGGTGTACCGACGGGACTTCCTCCATGCGCTGGTATCCGCGGGCCCGACCGACCTCGGCGTCCACCTCAAGATCGACACGGGGATGCAGCGGGTGGGTGTCCATCCCCACGCCGCAGCCGCGGTCGCCGAGTCGATCGTCGGTCGTTCGCCGGAACTGCGCCTCGCCGGTGTGTACACGCATCTGGCGACCGCCGACGGCGTCGACGACGACTCGCGGAACGCGACCTCCGACCAACTCGAGCGCTTCGACGACGCACTCGGGCGGATGCCCGCGCTCGAGACGGCTCCGAGGGTCCACGCCGCGAACTCGGCGGCCGCCATCGCCCACGCCGACGCCCGCCGCGATCTCGTGCGCGTCGGTATCGCCGTGTACGGGATCTCACCGAGCGACGACCTCGCCGACCACCCGACCGTGCGACGGCTCCGACCCGCCATCGCCGTGCGGGCCCGGGTCTCGTTGGTGAAGCAGGTCCGATCGGCGAGCAGGATCTCGTACGGGCTCCGACACCGGTTCGATCACGACACGACGGTCGCCACCGTGCCGATCGGGTACGCCGACGGCGTCCCCCGTCGCCTCTGGGCGACCGGTGGTGAGGTCCTCATCGGCGGGCGGCGACATCCGATCGTGGGCGTGGTCACGATGGATCAGCTCATGATCGACTGCGGCGACTCCGACGTCCGGGTCGGTGACGAGGTCACCCTGCTGGGTGCCCAAGGCGACGATCGGATCCGACCGGAGGAGTGGGCGCGCCGACTCGACACGATCGGGTACGAGATCGTCTGCGGGTTCTCCGAGAGACTGCCGCGTCTCCACCGCCGTAGCATCGAGTCCTGATGTTCGACCACGGGATCGCCGTTCGCGCGCGCTCGCTCGACGACACCCACGAGATCGCGGCGCTCATCGCCGGCCAGGCCCGCGTCGGCGACGTGATCGTGCTGTCCGGCGAGATGGGGTCGGGAAAGACGGCGTTCGCCCAGGGGTTCGGCCGGGCGCTCGGCGTGAACGAGCCGATCACCTCTCCCACCTACACCCTCGTGCACAGCTACCCGGTCGATTCGATCGAACACGGCGGCCGGCTGACCCTTCACCACGCCGATCTGTACCGCCTCGACCACACGACCGAAGTCAGCGACCTCGCGCTCGACGAGCTGGCCGAGTACCGCGGCATCGTGCTCGTCGAGTGGGGTGACGTGGTCGAGTCGATGTTCGCCGACCATCTCACGGTGCACCTCGACGTCGACGGTGGGCCGCACGGTGGGCCCGAGTGCCGAGTCGTCTCCGTGATCCCGACCGGTGGACGGTGGGCCCAGCGCTGGACCCGACTCGCCGAGGAGCTGGAGCCGTTCGGATGAGTCGCGTCACGAGCAGCGGGAACGAGCCGCGCCAGGACGGGTCGCCGTGCTGATCCTCGGGATCGAGACCGCCACCGAGCGGGTGAGCGTCGCCGTCGGCGGCCACGAGGGCGTGATCGGGTTGTTCGAGATCACCAAGGGTCGGCGTCATGCCGAGACCCTCACGCCGGCCATCGAGTTCACGTGTCGCCAGGCGGGGATCGAGCTCGCCGAGATCGGTGTCATCGCCGTCGACGTCGGTCCCGGGCTGTTCACCGGGATGCGGGTCGGTCTCGCCTCCGCCAAGGCGCTCGCCCTCGCGTTACGCATCCCGATGATCGGGATCTCGTCGCTCGATCTGCTCGCGTTCTCCTGCCGCCACTCCGACAAGGTCGTGGTCCCGGTCATCGACGCCCGGAAGGGCGAGGTGTTCTTCGCGATGTACCGCCAGGTCCCGGGCGGGGTGCAGCAGGTGTCCGAACCCTCGGTGGGCCCGGTCGAGGACCTCGTCGCCGACCTGATGGCGCGGAGCCAGGACGTCCTCTGCGTCGGCGACGGCGCACGCCGCTACCAGCACGAGATCCTCGACGGGTATCACTGCGAGATCGGCGGAGACACACACCCCTCGGCGTCACCGTTGGTCGAGCTCGCCCACGCCCGAGCGTTGCGCGAAGACTGGGTGACACCGCGCGAGATCGAACCGATCTACCTCCGCGACCCCGATGCGGTCATCAACTGGGCCACACGAGAGGGCCGGGCGTGAGCGTCGTCGAGCGGATCCTGCGCCGCGACGGCGGGTCGGGCGGTGAGCGTTCGCTCGATGGCGGAGTGCTCATCGAGCCGATGCGTCGGCGCGACCTCAAGGCCGGCGTGCTCGAGACCGAGGCGCAGAGTTATCCGACCCCGTGGACGCCGGGCGTGTTCCAGAGCGAACTCGACCAGGTCAGGCGAGGCACGCGCTTCTACCTCGTCGCGCGGCGACTCCCGGCGGGCGATGCCGATGCGACCGACGTCCACGCGGTGCGCCGCCGCGGCGAGATCGTGGGACACGCCGGGCTGTGGTTCGCGGTCGACGAGGCCCACGTCACCAACGTCGCCGTCAGGGAGTCGGCGCGCCGGTCGGGGATCGGACGAAGGATGATGCTCGTGCTCGCCGACGAGGCGGTCCGTCGCGGCTGCGTGGCGTGGACCCTCGAGGTCAGTGTCTCGAGCACCGGCGCGCAGGAGCTGTACCGGCGGTTCGGATTCGCACCGGCGGGCGTTCGTCAGAAGTACTACGAGAACAGTGAGGACGCCATCGTCATGTGGTGCCACGACATCCAGTCGCCTGCGTACGCGCAGCGTCTCGACGACATCGCGACCGAGGCGGGGATCGCACGATGACAACGTCGACCGGAGGCACGTGGTCGAGCGGGAGCTCGGCGGCGGTCGCGAGCCCCGAGCTGGTCGTCGACGATGCCACCCTCGTGCTCGGCATCGAGACGAGCTGCGACGAGACCGCTGCTGCGCTGGTGATGGGCGGTGACGACGTCGTGTCGAACGTCGTGAACACCCAGGTCGACGTCCACGCCGAGTTCGGTGGGGTGGTTCCCGAGGTCGCGTCGCGCGCCCATCTCGACACGCTGAATCCGGTGGTCGCCCGAGCACTCGTCGAAGGCGGTGTCGACGAATCCCGGGTCGACGCCGTCGCCTGCACCGTCGGTCCGGGACTCGTCGGTGCATTGCTCGTCGGCGTGTCCGCGGCCAAGTCGCTGGCGCTTGCGTGGGAGGTCCCGTTCGTCGGCGTCAACCATCTGGAGGCGCACCTGTACTCGGCGTCGCTCGAGGACCCCACCCTCGAGTTCCCGCTCGTCGTGCTCCTGGTGTCGGGCGGGCACACGATGCTCGTCGAGATGCTCGATCACGGTCGGTACCGCCTGCTCGGCCAGACGATCGACGACGCAGCCGGAGAGGCCTTCGACAAGGTGGCCCGCTTCCTCGACCTCGGCTACCCGGGAGGTCCCGCCATCGACGAAGCCGCCCTGCTGGGCGACCCGGAGGCGATCGACTTCCCTCGGGCCATCCTCCACGACGGGTACGACTTCTCGTTCTCCGGACTCAAGACGGCGGTCATGAACCACGTGCGGGCGAACCCCGACGTCGGGAACGCCGACGTCGCTGCGTCGTTCCAGATGGCGGTCGTCGACGTGCTCGTCACCAAGGCGCGTCGGGCCGCGAAGGACGTCGGCGCGACCGGGATCGTCCTCGGAGGGGGCGTCGCAGCGAACTCGGTGCTCCGCGAGGAGTTGCTCGGGGCGTGTCACGCCGACGGCATCCAGGGGTTCCTCCCGAGTCGTGCGATGTGCACCGACAACGCCGCCATGATCGCGGCCGCGGGCTGGCATCGTCTCCGGCTCGATGGCCCGACACCGCTCGACGTCGGCGCCATCCCGAACCTCCGCCTCCCTCTCCTCGACTGACGATCCGAACGTTCCGTCGACCCCGGGGCTCGACGGAACAACGACAACCATCGAACGTTCCGTCGACGCCGGGGCTCGACGCAACAACACCGGCCGCCGGTCCGCCTGTCGTCGCCGGTGCTGCCGGTGCCGACCGCGCCATGGTGATGCGTGGAACACTCGTCGGATGTCGAACGACGACACGGGACGTCCCACCGACGGGTTCGGCTGGGAGCGGCCCGACGATGCGTCGCCGGATCCGGCGTCGACCCCCGACGACCTCGGTGGAGTGACCGACCCGACCACGGCCACCCCGCCGGTCGACGCGACGCAGGTGATGCCGGTCGTCCCCACCCTGCCGCCACAGCAACCTCCGGGTGCCACGGCTCCCGGAGCTCCCGCCGGACCAGGTGGTCCCGGATCGGTCCCGCCAGGCTACGGCGCCGAGCGGTACGAGCTCGAGGAGGAGCCCTGGTACCGCACGCCCGGCGGGCTCGGGCTGCTCGCCTTCGGAGTGCTGGCGCTCGCCGGCCTCATCGTGCTGCTGATCGTCCTGCTCGGCGGTGACGACGACGACACGATCGCGATCGACGACTCGGCCACCCCCGAGTCGGTCACGCTCGCCGTCCTTCGCCAGGACGAGGCGGCCGTGCCCCTCGTGACCGAACTCACGGTCGAGGTGAACGGGCCCACCGGCGACGGGACCGACATCGTGTGGCAGCTGCCGGAGGGCGCGGTCGCCGGAACTCCGGTCGTCCGCTCGACCGACGCCACCGGTCGAGTCCTGTTCCGGTGGGGACCGCCACCGAGCGCCATCGTCGCGGGAGGTGTCGGCTCGACCGATGACGACGACATCGACCTCGCGCCAGGGTGGTCGTCGACGCTGCGGATCCGTGAGAGCGTCGCCGCCTCCGTGCAGGGCGGCCAGCAGGTCGCATGCGTCCTCGAGCGAGACGAGACGACCCAGCCCATCCAGTCGGCGGTGTCGTACGCGGCCGATCCATCCGGCGATCCCGAGCGGCTGGTGGTCACGTACGACTTCCCGAATCTTGCCTTCGAGGCCGGCGACGGCATCGATTGCACGATGACCGATCCGCTCCTCTCGCCCGACGACACGACGATTCCGCCTCCGATCGAGTCGACGACCACCGTCCCCGAGACCACGACGACCGTCGCCGAGACGACCACCGTCCCGGAGACGACCACGACGGTTCCCGAGACCACGACGACGGTCGCCGAGACGACCACGACGGCCGAGACGACGACCACCACGACGACGACCACGACCACCACGACGACGACCACGACCACCACGACCCTGCCGCCGGCGACCGATGGCTCGGTGTTGGCCTTGCTCGAGTCGGATCCCGACCTCGGGCTGTTCGCCGATCTCATCCGGTCGGCTGGTCTCACGGCCGACTTCGACGATCCGACGGCGGCGATCACCGTCTTCGCACCCGACGACGACGCCATCACGGCGCTGGTCGAGGACCCGGACGGGCCCGATCTCCTCGATCCCGACGTGCGCCGCGAGATCGTCCTGGCGCACGTGCACGCGAATGGCGCGCTCGACTTCGCGGCCTTGGAACCGTTGACGAGCATCGGAGTCCGAGCCGGAGGACCTCAGCCGATCGACGTCGTCTCCGACCCGCCCACAATCGGCGGGGCGGAGATCACCGACGCCGACCGACCCACCGACGCCGCCTTCGTCCACGTCATCGACACCGTGCTGACCCCGCAACCGACCTGAACACGATGTTCCGTCGAGCCCGGGACTCGACGGAACATCACCTGCCGGGGAGCTGTCCGCTTCCACTCGAACCGGACCGCGGCAGATCCGAGCACCTCGTCTGACCCGTCCACCCTCGCCGGTACCGTGACCGGCCATGTCGTTCTCGATCGGCCCCTATGCGCTGTCGGCGCCGGTGGTGCTCGCCCCCATGGCAGGTGTCACCAACGCGCCCTTTCGTGCGCTGTGCCGTCGATACGCACCCGGGCTCGTCTACGTCAACGAGATGGTGATGGCGACACCGGTGGTGCAGGGCAATCCGAAGACCCATCGGATGATCTCGTTCGACCCCGACGAGCACCCGCGCAGCCTTCAGCTGTACGGCAGCGATCCCGAAACGATGGGTCGCGCCATCCACCAGCTGTGCGACGACGGCCGTGTCGATCACGTCGATCTGAACTTCGGCTGTCCGGCCGCCAAGGTCACTCGTCGCGGTGGGGGAGCGGCGGTCCCGGCGCGGCCCGAGCTGCTCCGGGCGATCCTGCGCGCCGCCGTCGGTGCCGCCGCGCCGTACGGCGTGCCCGTCACGGCGAAGTTCCGGATGGGTCTGTTCGACGACTGGCTCACGCACCTCCGCACGGGCGAGGTGTGCGTCGAGGAGGGTGTGGCCTCCATCGCCATGCACGCCCGAACCGTCGAGCAGCACTACTCGGGCGACGCCCGGTGGTGGGCGATCGGTGAGCTCAAGCAGCACCTCGCCGACCTCGGGAGCAACGTGCCGGTCCTCGGGAACGGCGACATCTGGGAAGCGCACGATGCCGTCGAGATGATGGCGCAGACCGACTGCGACGGCGTCGTCATCGGCCGCGGCTGTCTCGGGCGCCCGTGGCTGTTCGGCGATCTCGTCGACGCTCTCAACGGTCGTCCGGTCGCCGGCTCCCGGTCTCTCGGTGACGTGCTCGACGTCCTGGCGGCTCACGCTCGCCTTCTCGCCGACCACATGGGTGAGAACCATGCGATGCGTGACTTCCGCAAGCACACGGGTTGGTACATGAGCGGGTACCCGATCGGACCCGAGTTCCGGCGCAGCTTCTCGATGGTCGCCTCGCTGGCCGAGCTCGACGACGTCATTGCGGCCGTCCTCGATCGCTGCGGTCCCGACACGCAGATCGTCGAGGGTGGTGAACGCATCAAGCGTGGCCACACGAACGGCCCCATCAAGGTCGCCATCCCCGACGGGTGGCTCGACGGTCAGACCCGCGACCAGCTGTCGACCGACGTGTCCGTCCCCGACGACGGTCACGTCATGGCGATGTCCGGCGGCTGACTCGGCCGGCCCCGATGATCGACTCGTGACGGCGGCGGACATCGCCTCGGTGTGGATGGGTGAGGGGCGCCGACTCGTCCTCGCCTCGGGGTCACCGAGACGACGGGAGCTCCTGGGCAGTGTCGGACTCGATCCCGAGGTCCGTCCGGCCGACATCGACGAGACACCGCATCCCGACGAGCGGCCCGTCGAGTACGTCCGGCGCCTCTCGCACGAGAAGGCCGCTGCCGTCGCCGCCAGGGTGGGCGACGCCGACGATGGACCCGAACCGGCCGTGCTCGCGGCGGACACCACCGTCGACGTCGACGGGCGGATCCTCGAGAAACCGGTCGACGACGAGGACGCGCGGAGGATGCTGCAGCTGTTGTCCGGTCGTGCCCATCTGTGTCACACCGGGGTGACGGTTCGCCGGCGCGAACAGGTCGAGACGATCCACGTCTCGACGTCGGTGCTCTTCGTGTCTTTGACCGCCGAGATGATCGATTGGTACGTGGCGACCGGTGAATCGGCGGGCAAGGCGGGGGCGTACGGGATCCAGGGCGCAGCCGGTGCCTTCGTCGAGCGGGTCGAGGGAAGCGTCACCAACGTGATCGGCCTGCCGCTGGCCGAGTCACTGGCGTTGCTGCGGTCTGCGTTCTGATGGGGTTGGTGCGCACCTGGTGCGCACACTCCCCGTGAGAACGGTCGGATCGCTCGAATCCGGCGGTCTGTGACCGGACACGAAACGGATCCGAACGGACACGAAACCCCCGGCGGGTCGGGATGGATTCCGCGGGCCGAGGCCTTTCACGGGCCATGAAGTTCATTCGCAACTGGAAGCTCTCACTGCCCACCGCCGGCGTCGCACTGCTCGGACTCGCCTGGCTCGCATTCGGCTACTTCGGGGTCCACACCGCCTTCATCGACAACGAGGTGTCGGAGGACGGACCGGTCTTCGACGCCGTCCCCGCCGACATGCCCGCCGACGAGGCGGTCGGCACCCCGATCGTCATCGACGAGGCGCCCGCCGCAGACACGGGTGCCCCCGCTGCGGACACCGTGGAAGACGCCACACCCACCGACTCGACCGACACCAACGAGTCGATCGAGTCGACCGAGACGGCGGCACAGCCGGAGGTCGTCACCGAGTTCACCGGCCAGTTCTCGGGGACGAGCCGGTACGACGTCAGCGGCGACGCCGTCGTCCTCGGCAACGGCACCGGTCAGCGGTTCCTCCGCTTCGAGAACTTCGAGTCCAACAACGGCCCGGACCTCAACGTGTACCTCGTGAACCCCGACGACCCGAGTGACTTCATCGACCTCGGCGATCTGAAGGGCAACATCGGCGACCAGAACTACGAGATCCCCGCCGATGTCGATCTCGACCGCTACAGCCAGGTCTCGATCTGGTGCGTCCGCTTCTCCGTCGGCTTCGGCACCGCCGACCTGGTTCCCGCGGCCTGACTTCGACGACCAGCGACCGTGACGCTCGGGGCCGGGCCCCGGGCGTTGCTGCGCGTCACAAGAGAACCGGCGAGGGAAGCGCCAGCGACGAGCCGGACGCGTCGCGAGGCGGAAGCGGAGCGGACGACGAGGGAGCCACCAGAACGCTTAGCACTCGACACCTGCGGTTGCCAACGAGCGATTCGACTGCGTATCGTTGGCACTCGCTTCGGGGGAGTGCCAGGTCGGTACTCCCTCGAGTGCTGCCGGGGCCCGGGGTCGGGTCTCGGCGAGACGAAACCGTCCGACATCGCCACTGGAGGCACCCACCCATGAACCTGAAGCCGCTGGATGACCGCATCGTGGTCCGGCCCGCCGAGGCCGAGACGCAGACCGCATCGGGTCTCGTCATCCCCGACACCGCCAAGGAGAAGCCCCAGCAGGGCGAAGTCCTCGCGGTGGGCCCGGGCAAGCGCGCCGAGTCGACCGGGGAACTGATCCCCGTCGACATCAAGGTCGGCGACACCGTCCTGTACTCGAAGTACGGCGGCACCGAGGTCACGTCGGGCGGCGAGGACCTCCTCGTGCTCAACGGCCGCGACGTGCTCGCGGTGGTCGAGGGCTGATCGGCCCTCCCACGACACGAACGCAACACACATCAGAACGCCACACGCATCTCACTGAGGAGAGAAACCCCACATGGCAAAGATCCTGAAGTTCGACGATGAGGCCCGGCGGGCTCTCGAGGCGGGCGTCAACAAGCTCGCCGACGCGGTCAAGGTGACCATCGGCCCCAAGGGCCGCAACGTCGTGCTCGACAAGAAGTTCGGTGCGCCGACCATCACCAACGACGGTGTGTCGATCGCCAAGGAAGTCGAGCTCGAGGACGAGTTCGAGAACATGGGCGCCCAGCTCGTGAAGGAAGTCGCGACCAAGACCGACGACATCGCGGGTGACGGCACCACCACCGCCACCGTGCTCGCACAGGCGATGGTCAACGCCGGCATGAAGAACGTCGCCGCCGGCGCGAACCCGATGGCCCTGAAGCGGGGCATCGAGTCCGCGGTCGAGGCCGCGGTCGAGTCGATCTCGTCGCAGGCCAAGGAGGTCGACGACAAGAAGGACATCGCCTCGGTCGCCACCATCTCGGCCGCCGACGCCACGGTCGGCGAGGTCATCGCCGACGCCATCGACAAGGTCGGCAAGGACGGTGTGGTCACCGTCGAGGAGTCGAACACGTTCGGCACCGAGCTCGACTTCACCGAGGGCATGCAGTTCGACAAGGGCTACCTGTCGCCGTA
>JBCCTP010000005.1:0-27029 GCA_039198505.1 Actinomycetota bacterium
ACGTCCTCGCGATGCTGTGCGACCCAGAGAGCCACGACTCCGCCCATCGAGAGGCCCGACACCCGAACCTCGTCACCCAGCCCCGCGGCGAGGTCGACCGTGTCGTCGGCGAAGTCGACCAGCCGGCCCGCCGTCAGGCGGCGCAGAGCGCCCGCACCGGCGAGCGACGTACCGTCCGGCGTCCCGATGCCGTGACCGGGAGCTCGAGTGATCAGAACGTTCGCGCCCTGCGCGTGCAGCGCCTCGCCGAGTTCGAGGTACTGGCGGGGGCAGTTCGTGAGCCCGTGGAACAGGACGACGACCACGTCGGTCGAGCGTCCGTGGTGCAGGAGGTTCGAGTGGCAGGGCTCGAAGACGTCGGTCTCGGCGTCGACCAGTGACTCGAAGCGCTGGACCGCCGCGTCGAAGTCGTCGGCCGGATCCGGGCTCGATGGCAGCGAGCGGTCCCCGAGCGGCCAGAGCGCCAGGATCAGCGCACCGAGCAGTGTCACCGTGATGGTCCGCCGAGCGATTCGCACGGCGGGTCGCGCTCGCTCACGGGGTGGGTGCGCATCAGCCGACGGGCGGACGGCGCGCCGGGCGGCCAGCGCGGTGACGAGCGAGCCGACGGCACAGACAGCGATGCCCACAGCGGGACGCATCGACTCCGGCGGCGACACGAGCCGCAGGACGGCGATCGCTCCAGACACCGCCGCACACCCGACGACCACACGCGCCGCGTGTCCACTGCCGTCCCGCAGAAGGGGGATGGACGCCACCCCAGCGACGACGGCCAGGAGCAGGACCCAACGACCGGAGGTGGCGACACCCAGCTGCGAGGCGGGCCCGACCGTGAACCAGGGAAGGGCCGTGCCGATGACCGTCAGACCGATGCCGACGACGACCCATCGACGGCCTGTCGACCGCGCGGTCGTGTCGTCGTCGCTCACGAACCGGATCGAATCAGACCGCGGCCACGCCGGTCACGTCGATCGACAGCACCTTCACGTGGCCCGCGTCCGGCAGTGCTGCGCCGACCACCCCGGCAAGATCGGGGTCGACGAGGAACGCCACGGTCGGACCGCTCCCCGACAGCCATCCGCACCAGGCGCCCGCCTCGACCCCTGCTGCGAGAGCCTCCCCGGCGCCAGCGATCGACGGGAGGCGTGCAGCTTGGTGTAGAGCGTCGTCGGTCGCACCGGCGAGGAGGTCGGGATCGTCGTGCGCGAACGCGGAGACGAGCTGGGCGACCCGACCGAGGTTGTGCACGGCGTCGCTGCGATCGACCGTGGGCGACAGCGTCGTGCGGGACGACGACGTCGAGACGGTCGAGTCGGGCACCCAGGCCACCACCGCTGCGGAGCCGAGGACCGGCCCGACCGGAAGGCTGACGATGCGCCCGTCGACATACGCCACGGCGCCGCCGACGATCGACGCCGCGGCGTTGTCGCCATGACCCTCCTCGTCGACGGCGATCCGGATCATCTCGGCGCGACGGCTCGGGTCGGCCAGCGCTCCGACGCCGTCTCGCCGCACCTGCGCCAGGCCGATCGCCGCCACCCGCGCCGCACCGGAGAACCCGAGCCCGCGCGCCATCGGGATGTCCGTCCGCATCCAGATCGGCCCCTCGCCCCCGGCCGCTCGGTGGCATCGGACGACAGGGTGGTCGTCAGCCAGCGAGGTCGCTCGGCTCGGGACGTCGCCGTCACCGACCTCGGCGACGAGTCCGAGCGCCAGGCCGAACACGTCGAACCCGGCGCCGAGATTGGCGGACGACGCCGGCGCCCGGACGGCGAGGGCATCGCCGGTCACGACGACGAACCGGGCGAGTGTTCGTTCGAGGTGGCGACGAGGGAGTCGAGAACTCCGGCTGTCGATCCGTCGTCGATCGCTGCGGCGGCGATGTCGAGCCCGTCGCTCAGGTCGGCCGCTCGTTCGGCGACCACGAGTGCGGCGGCGGCGTTGAGCAGCACGATGTCGCGGTGGGGACCCTCCGCACCGCCGAGGACGGAGCGAACGGCGGCCGCGTTCTCGTCGACGTCGCCGCCGCGGAGATCGTCGGGCGTCGCTGCGGGGAGGCCGACGTCGGCGGGATCGATGTCGAATCGGTCGACCTCGCCGTCGCGCACGCGGTGGACCGACGTGACTCCCGTGGTGGTGATCTCGTCGAACCCGGCTCCGTGGACCACCCACGCCGATGTCACGCCCTGCCGCGGGAGCGCGTCGGCCATGATCGGCGCGAAGTCGGGGCGAGCGACGCCGATGAGTTGCTGGCGCACCCGCCCCGGGTTCGCCATCGGGCCGAGCATGTTGAAGGCGGTCGGCACGCCGAGCTGGCGGCGGACAGGTCCTGCGAACCGGAACGCCGGGTGATGCTGCGTCGCGAGGCAGAAGCCGAAACCCGCCGCGCGTACGCAGGCCGCCACACCGTCGGGATCGAGATCGAGCGCGACGCCGAGCGCCTCGAGAACGTCGGCGGTGCCGCATCGCGACGACGCCGAGCGGTTCCCGTGTTTGCACACCGGGACCCCGGCGCCGGCGACCACGAGCGCCGCCTTGGTGGACACGTTGACCGAGTCGGACCCGGCGCCGCCGGTTCCGACGACGTCGATCGACGCCGACCGCTCGTCGTCGGTCAGCGGCACGATCGCGGCGTGTTGCATCGCGACGCCGAGCATCGCGGCCAGCTCGCTCGGCGCCTCACCCTTCGCCCGCAGCGCCACGAGGAACGCGGCGATCTGCGCCTCGGACGCCCCACCGCCGAGGATCTCGGACATCGCCGCGGCCGCGAGGTCGTCGGTCAGATCGGTCGGCGACAGCAGCGTGGAGACGACCGTCGACCAGCCACCGAGTGGCTCGAGCTCGCTCATGGCCGCCGATCGTAGGCGGCGGTCGCGGATCGGACGGGTGGACCGATCAGCGCGCCCGGCGGCGCTGACGCAGGATGCGGCGACGATCGCGCTCGCTCGCCCCACCCCAGACTCCGGCCTTCTCCCGGACCGTCAAGGCGTGTTCGAGGCACGTGTCGCGGACGCCACACGAGTCACAGATGCTCTTGGCCATCTCGGCCGCCTGCTCGTCATCTGGGTAGAAGATCGAGGAGTCGAGGCCCTTGCACGCCCCGAGATCCCACCACTTCAGCAGCAGATCCGATTCCTGAACCGACATCGAACGACGACACTCCTCGTGGGAAACCGTGAAACGGGGCTGGTGGCCGATTCGGTCCGGCCACCCCTGACTTCGACGCCCGGAACCCCCGGGCCGGGCGTTCCACGACGGTAGATCACGGTTTCGGGGCGGTGCCAGGGGCAATTGATGAAGTCGTCATCACCGGAACGTTTCGTCGGGATGTCGTGATTCGCCTGACGACAACGCAGACCGGCCGCCGGTCGCACCGATCCTGCCCGGAGCGTGGGGCGGCGCTCAGCCCGGCGACGGGATCCCGTAGGCCCGTGCGATGACCTGGATCGGATGCACCGGCCGATCGCCGGTGCGTTCGTGGATCACCTCGTTGGCGAGCAGGCTGTCACCGGCGATGATCTGTCCGCTGGCGGACTGGATCCGTTCGGCCAGCCGGTCGCCGAGTCGGTCGGCCTGATCGTCGTGGCGTGCTGCGAGGCCCCAGGGCCCCGCGACGCCGGAGTTCCGTGCCACCACGGTGACCCGGGCTCCGGTGAGGCGGAGCAGGTCGCGACTCGCGTTCGCGCCGGACTGCGCTCGCAGGTGGCTGGGGGCGTGGTACGTGATCTTGCGGGGCGTCGACGATGCGAAATCGGTGTCGAGCACGTACGTGTCGGTGCGGTGCAGCGACATCAGGTATCCCGCCGGGTCGTAGACGTGCTCGGCGACGAGTTCGGCGTCGGCCCGCAGCGACTCGTCGACGTGCTCGGGGGTCTCGTTGCGGAGCACGTAGCTGCACGTCGGTTGCGCCACGACGATGTCGGTGCCGCGGCGTACGGCCGCTGCCAGCGCCCTGACGTTCCGGTGGGCGGCCCGCCGGAACCCGGCGAGGTCGCCGGTGTGCAGCGACGGCGCACCGCAGCACCCGACCCCCGAGACGGAGCACTCGATGCCGTTGCGCTCGTAGACGCGGACGATGTCGGTGCCGAGCGTCGTCCGGCCGTACTCGACGAGGCAGGTCGGGAGGATCGTCACCGCCGCCTGACGTTTGCGGAGTCGGATCTTCGGTCGGCGCCCGAAGAACGACGAGTACCGCTGGGACGCCACCCGCGGAATCGCGCGACGGGCGCTGAGGCCGGTGAGCATCCGCACGACGCGGCGGGTCATCGAGTCGGCCGGCGCCCGCACGAGCCGATTGGCTACCGAGGGCATCGACGTGGCGATGCGGCCGATCCGGTCGAGCCGACCCGCGACACGGGAGTGGAGCCGGTGACGCCCCCGACGATGGCCGGCGGCGGTGCGCATCGCCTCGGCCCGCAACATCAGACGGGGGACGTGCACGGCGTCGTCGTGACGGCCGGGCGAGTACGGGCAGACGACGACGCAAATCTTGCAGTGATGACACCCCGCGACGACCCGATCCTGCTGCTCGGGCGTGAGCCGACCGGGATCGCCGTCGTCGAGCGAGTCGAGCAGATCGAAGAGCGTGGGGAACGAGTCGCAGAGATCGATGCACCGGCGGCAGTCACCGCACACACCGAACACCCGACTCATCTCGGTGCGGACCGCCGCCTCGGACGCGAAGTCCGGCGAGTGCGGCTCGTACCGTCCGAGCACCAGATCGACCGATGGGTCGTCCGTGGGATCGGGGTTCGCGTCGACGTTCGGCTCGGACACCGGGTTCAGTCCCCGCCGTCGAGGATCTGCGTCAGCCGATCGACGTGACGTTGCCCGGCGACCGCCAGGGCGTCGAACCAGTCGGCGATGTCGGAGAGCCCGTCGGCCCGGGCCTGGCGGGCGAACCCGGGGTACATCTGGGTGCACTCGTACGTCTCGCTGGCGATGGCCGATCGGAGGTTCTCCTCGATCGAGCCGATCGGCGTGCCCGTGGCCGGATCTCCCGACTCGGCCAGGTGGTCGAGGTGGCCGTTGGCGTGCCCGGCGTCGGAGTCGGCGATCGCTCGGAGCGTCGAGGCTACGTCGGGTCGACCGTCGACGTCGGCGGCTTGGGCCATCCACTGGAATCTGCGACTCGCCTGCGCGTCGGCGGCGAACGCCGCGATGAGGTTCTCGCGTGTTCGGGTGCCGGTCAGATCGGTCATCGGTCGCTCCGACGTTGAACGTACCGACCAGAACCGTGCGTCACCGACCAGAATCGTGCGTGATCGACCGACGGGCGAGAAGATGTCGCCCATGGTGATCCGGCGATGAACCGAGAGGCCGGTGACACGGGTCCCGACACGTGGGATCTCGACGCCATCCGTGCCGGAGCGTCCGTCTGCGTGACCCTCGCGGTTCCGTTTCGCGTCCTCGCCGCCGTGATCGACGGCGGTGGTGGCCTCTCGGCGCTGTTCTTCGTCCTCTTCCTCGCGTTCTTCGTGGTGGGAGCGGGTTGCGCAGCCTGGGTCCAGCGGACCGGAACGCCGATGAGCCATGCGCTCGTCACGGCGATCGGCACCTACGTCGTGGTCGAGGCGGTGTTCATCGTGGTGCGCCTGGTCCGCGACACCGAGATCCCGTGGGGCGCCCTCACGTTCACGCTGACGCTCGTGTCGATGGCCGGCCTCGCGGGCGGATTCCTCGGGAATCGACTGCAGGTGCAGGGAGTCGTCCCGAAGAGTCGTCGAGGCTCGTGACGAGCGATCCGACGCCGGTCACGGTCTCCGCCACCCGCGGCTCCCTAGACTTGGCCGGCGGTGCCCTCAGCGGGAAGGCTGGGGGCGACATGACCTCGAAAGGACCCTCCTCCGTGGACCCTGACCTCACCGTCGCAGCGCTCGACGCCCCGCCGACGGTCAGCCCGTCGCCGACTCGCCGTCGCTTGATGGTCGGAGCGCTGGCGGCGCTCGGCACGTCGGCCGCCGTCGTCGGCGCCGCCCGCCCGGTCTCGGCCGCACCCGAGGAACGACCCAACCTGCCGACCGAGGACGACGTGGCCCTCCTCATGCAGGCGATGCGACTCGAGCTCACGGCGCGCGACCTGTATCGGGCGGCACTGTCGAGCGCCAGCAGCGACCTCGCCACGGTCATCGGTGTGCTCGGCGACAACCACGGCGCCTACGCCGAGGCGATCGCCGGCGACACCGGTCTCTCGGCCAACCAGATCGGCCGCGACGACGAGCTGTTCGATTCGCTCGAGGGCGACTTCACGTCCGCCGGCTCGTTCCCGCTCGCCGCACACACGCTCGAGCAGACCGCGGTCGCCACGCACAAGGAGCTCCTCGAACGGTACGAGAGCTCCGACGCCGTCGAGCTCACCGGTTCGATCATGCTCGCCGAGGCACGCCACGCGACCGTCCTCGCCGATGTGGCCGGCGTCTCCGACCTCGCCGTCGTGTTCGCCACCACCGAGGCTCCGCTCTCGATCGACGGAGGCGCCTGATGAAGCCGCTCACCCCTGCCACCCGGCGCCTGCTGTCGAGCGATCTCGGTCGCGCCCGTGTGAGCCGCCGCGACGCGCTCCGGACCGGCGGGGTCGCCGTCACGCTCGGAGCGCTCGTCGCCGCCTGTGGCGAGGACCGAGGTGGGCTCACCGAGCCCGGCCGAGTCGGCAACTTCCCGGTGCAGACCGACCTGCCGAACTACGGCGTCGACCAGGCCGTCCTGCTGCGCACCGCTTCGTCGCTCGAGTACCTCGCGCTCGAGGTGTACGGCACGGCCGCCGAACTCGACATCGTTCCGTCGACCCTCGCACCGGTCGCCGAGGAGGTCGTGGCCAACCACCAGGCCATCGCCGAGCAGATGGTCGAGCTGACCGAGTCGGTCGGCGGCGAGCCGTACGAGTGTCCGAACCCGTGGTTCATGGATCGACTCGTCGGTCCGTGGCTCGAGGCCGTCTCCAACGACGAGTCCAGCGAGGAGATGGAGGCCGACGTCGCCGACTTCGCCACCACGCTCGAGAACATCGCCGCCGCCGCTCATCAGAGCCTCGCGGTGCTGGGCGAGACCGGCGAGATCAGCCGGGCGCACATCGAGGCCGCCACCCTCGAGGTCCGTCACGCGTCGTACATGGCGATCCTCGACAACGGGCCCGAGAACTACATCTCGCCGGCGATCCTGGGCGAGGAGGTCACGTTCGACGAGCGCGGTGCCATCCAGATCTTCGCCATCCCGGCGCGTTTCAACCAGGTGTCGCAGATCGAGGTGCGGGCGGGCCCGCCCGACGAGAACGGTGTCCGCGAGTCGTTCCTGCTCACCACCCCGGCCGAGAACAGCTTCATCTACAACGAGCTCGGCGGCTGCTCCGCCTGAGCGACCGGGTCGTAGGCTTCCACCCGCAACGGTGAGGAGGCCGGGTGGCCGCGGCGTGCACTTCGTGGGCGTCGAGGAAAGTCGGGACTCCACCGGGCAGGGTGCTGGCGAGAGCCAGGTCGGGGTGACCTGACGGAACAGTGCAACAGAGAGAAGACCGCCGATGGACCGGCTCTCCGGAGTCGATCACAGGCAAGGCTGAAACGGTGCGGTAAGAGCGCACCAGCGGCGTCGGCGACGGCGTCGGCTCGGTAAACCCCACCCGGAGCAAGGTCGAGCAGAGCGTGGGCGGCCCGCCCCACACGTTCGGGTAGACCGCACAGATGGATGGCCACCGGCCCGGTTCGCCGGGCGGCACAGAATCCCGCTTACAGGCCCCCTCACCGTTGCACCGGCCCGACTTCTCATGGGGATCTCGCGCACTCAGTGCGCACACTCCCCATGAGAACGCCGTCTGGACGCGGAACGTCCGCCCCGAGGGCTGAGCCCCGAGGCGGACGTTCCGGGATCCGCCGCTGGTTGGTTGAAGGTGGTTGAGTCGGTCAGAAGAACATGATCAGTTGCCCATGTTCGACGGGACGGGCGGGGCGTAGTAGCCGGTCACGTCGAAGATCACGTGAGCCGAGCCGACGTCGTTGCCACCCCAGACCTTGATCGTCTGGTCGGCGGCGACGGTGACCGTGGCGCTGTTCGACAGGACCTGACCGCCGTTGAAGTTGATCGCAGAGGTCCCGAACTCGGTAGCGTCACCGGCGGTGACGGCGACGAAGTTCCGGCCGGTGGTTCCGGCGACGCCGATGTTGTACGTGATGGCGGTGGCGTTCGACGGCACGGCGTTCGCCTGCGCCGGGATCGCAACGCCGTTCAGGTCGTAGCCGTCGGTGACGTCGATGACCTTCGTCTCGTTGGGACCGAGCAGACCGCTGTTCGGGAAGGTCCCGATGCGGGAGTCGAAGACACGCATCGGCTCGATGGCGTGGAACTCGTCGCCCTGCGCCGCCGAGACGGGGACCTGGTACGAGATCTCGACGCCGCAGAGAAGGTGGTTGACACCCGCCGAGTTGTCGAGAGCCACCAGCAGCGAGTGGAAGCGGTGCTCGATGCCCGTGAGGGCGATGCCGCCTCCGGCGGCGGTCGACCC
The DNA here is from genome assembly GCA_039198505.1 of Actinomycetota bacterium. Lineage (GTDB taxonomy): Bacteria > Actinomycetota > Acidimicrobiia > Acidimicrobiales > Ilumatobacteraceae > Ilumatobacter_A. The sequence continues at coordinate 8,492 of JBCCTP010000005.1, forward strand.
GGCGATCTCGTTCAGGTTGTCGTCGCTGTCGACGACGACGGCGTCACCCGACGACGTCCCGGACGTCGAGAACGAGGTCACCGTGACCGCGTCGCGATCGGGCGTCCCGGTTCCACCCAGGAAGAACGGGATCTCGGTGTACTGGCGGTACAGCGTGATGTCGATGTCCTCCGTGGCGTCGTCGTCCTCGCCGAAGAAGCGGACCTGCTTGATCCGAGCTCCGTCCGGCAGTTCGACTCCGGTGTAGAGCGCGGTCGCGGTTCCGCCGGATGCGGGATCGGGACCGATGCACTGCTGGTTGGCACGCACCTTGTCCTCGCTCGCGCCGTCGCCCTGGAAGGCCGTGAACTCGCGACCCGGGATGAACTTGGTGAGGATCGTCTCGTCGTACGTGGATGCGCCGGTGATGATCAGCTGATCGCCCTCCCCCTCGGGGAGGACGGGTGGCGCGCCCTCGCTGAGGACGTTTTGGCCGGGCGGGGCCGGCGGCGGCGCCTCTTCGTCGTCGGCCATGGTCTGGGCGCCGAAGCCGACGGCGCCGACGACGCCGAGTGCGACGGCGAGCCGCATGGTGGAGCGACGGTCGATGCGAGCGGAGCGGCGAGCCCGGCTAGTGGCGCTCGCCGAGTCGGCGGCGATGTCGAGGTTCGACGTGGTGGAGGTGGTGGTGTTCATGGTGGTTCCCCTTGGTGATCGACGCCGCCGTGTTGCGGCGTTCGACGGTCCAGAGGGACCCCATGACGAGTCCTTGCGATTTTTGAGAAGAAATCCGCGAACGACTCCGGCGACCGGCCCCGTCGGGGCGCGAAACCCGAGGTCAGAGGGGGTCGACGGTGACCGTCTCGTTGAACGAGGTCAGCACCGGATGGCCCCGACGCACGGCGATCCGACAGATGCTGGCGTGGTCGAGATGACAGTTCCACGAGATGCCGATGTCGGTGCCGAGCGCCCAGCCGACCGCCGACTTCATCGGCGACACATGGCTGACGACGACGATCGTCTCGCGCTCCGCTCGCTCGACGAGATCGGCGCATGCGAGGCGTACTCGCTGATCGAGCGTGGCGAGCGACTCGCCGCCGTCGGGCACGAAACCGAAGTCGTCGCGCCACCGATTCCACACCTCGGACGGCACGTCGGCGTGCGGCACCCCCTCGTAGACGCCGTACGAGAGCTCGATGAACCGCTCGTCGGTCTCGATGGGCAGTCCGAAGGCGCCGGCGGTCTGCTGAGCTCGCTTCAACGGGCTCGCGATGACCGCGTCGATCGGTCCGTCGGCCGTGAGATGCTCGACGGCGGCGACGGCCTGTCGCTCGCCCAGTTCGTCGAGATCCTGGTCGAGACGCCCCTGCAGGAGCCCGGCCGCGTTCGCCGCGGTCCGCCCGTGGCGCAACAGGATCAGCACGTTGCCGAGTGTGCCACGGATGTCGTTTGGTGCCTGACCCCGGGCGGCACGATCCGCCTCACGCCAGCAGCTGGCCGGTGCGGAGGAAGTGGCGTCGACGCTCGGGATCGGACAGTCGGTGACGCCGCCAGATCCACACGCACAGGACGATGCCGATCGCCTCGAGGAGGAGCGACCAGACGCCGCGCTCGACCGGCGGGAAGCCGGCGTCCTCGTCGAACGACCAGCCCGTGAACGGCCACCAGAACGTGTCGGTGTCGTTCCATGCTCCGTCGAACACGAGGTGCAGGAACATGCCGATCGGCAGCCCGAGCAAGGTCGACCGGATCGGCTTGCGACCGCTGGTGGCGAGCATCAGGATCGCCAGCAGCGCCACGCTCACGGTGATCGAGTGCAACGCCCGAGCACCGCCGAACAGCCCGTCGAGCAGAGGCAGGACCGACCCGACGATCAGCAGCCGATGATCGAAGCGAGGGTCGCGGAAGACGTAGCCGACGGCGAGGATCGCGGTGCCGAGGTACCAGAAGAACACGTGGGTTCGTCAGCCGGTCAGACGACGATGATGGCGCCGCAGTTCGGGCAGTCGGCGAGGCCTCCGGACCGAGCTGCGTCGTCCCGCAGGTCGTCGATCTCAGCGGCCGACAGGTCGAGGTGGCAGCCCGTGCACCGAGCGCCGTCGAGCTGACCGACGGCCACGACACCCGAACGGCGGTTGCGGTCGTAGCGAGCGAGAGCCGTGGCGTCGACGGCGGCGCGCCGCTGGTCGCGACTCGTCTCGAGCCCACTGAGCTCGGCGTCGATCTCGCCGGACGCAGCGGCCAACGCATCGTCGGCCGACCGAGCGGCGTTGCGCAGCGACTCCTCGACCGCGAGGTGCGCCGTCAGCCGGTCGTCGACCTCGGACTGCTCCTCGAGCGCTGCGATCTCGCCGAGCTCGACCTCGTCCCGGCGTCCGGTGACCGTCTCGATCTCGTGCATCAGCGCCTCGGCTTCGCGGGGTGCGATGACAGTCTTCAGTTGCGCTTCGAGACGTGTCCGCTCGGCGCCGAGTTCCTCGGCCTTCTCCTCGGCCGACTCGACGTCGCTCTCGAGCTCGTCGAGACGGGTTCGAAGGCGGCTCCGCTCGGCCTCCCAGTCGGAGAGTGCCGCACTGGCGGTCGCGAGGTGCTCGCGCTCGGGGAGGCGATCACGTCGGAGGCGCAGCTGGTCGATGTCGGTGTCGACCGCCTGCAGTTCCAGCAACCGTGCACCCACCGACGTGGCGTCAGTCGGGGCGTCGGTCTCGGCGTCGGACATCGGCCCATCTTGTCACCGAGTCGGCATGACCGGCACGGCCGCCAGCGTGTGTCACGAGCGACCGTCGGAGTCGAACCCCAGCGGCCGCGTCAGGCGCAAGCGGAGACTTCCTGGTCGATCGGGACCGTCGGCAGCGGATGGTCGGGATCGAGGTTGTCGGGGGCGATCGTCGTTCCCAGCTCGTCGAGGATCGTGATCGGCACGGTCTCGAGCGGGATCGTCGTGGTCGGCGGCGGGTCCTCCCCCTCGGGGACCGAGGGGGGTGGCGGCTGCGTCGTGGGCGGCGCGTTCGGGTCGGTCGACGGCGGGACCTCCTCGAATCCGATGACGGTGACCGAGCACTCGTTGCCCGGCAGCACGAGTCGGACGTTCGGCCGCTCCGGTGGTGCCGGGTCGTCCCAGTCGAGCGCGGGGACCCCGGCGTGCGCCGGGTCCATGAACGCCTTCCAGATCTGCGCCGGGAACGTCCCACCCTGCACCCTCGGGACGCCCTCGTTGGCGAACTCGGACACCGCGACCATCGGGGTGTACGCATCGGGGTCACCGACCCAGACGGCCGTGGACAGCTGCCGGGTACCGCCGACGAACCAGGCGTTGGTGTTGTCCTGCTGGGTGCCGGTCTTGCCGAACGACGGCCGCCCGTCGGCCAGCGGGTGACGACGCCCGGTGCCCGAGGTGAGGACCGTCTTCATGATGTCGATCGTCTCGAGCGCGACGTCGCGATCGAGCACGCGGGTCCCGGGATCGAAGTGGGTGTAGAGACGGTTGCCCGCAGCGTCGTCGATGAACTCGACGTAGTACGGCTGCTTGTGGACGCCTTCGTTGGCGATGGTCTGAAGACCGGCCGCCATGTCGAGGGGACTCATCTCGTTGGCTCCGGTGCCGTACGACAGGAACGGCTCGATGGGGGCCCGCTCCTCCTCCGGCTGGCCCCGGTAGAGGTACGGCGACTCGGCCATGCGGTAGGTCGTGTCGACGACTCGGTTGAGTCCGACGATCTGGCTCAGGCGGACGAACGCGCAGTTGATCGAGCCCGCGGTGACGCGCTGGAGGTTGCCGACGTAGCCGGCGACGCCGCCGTTGATCTGGAAGAACGGTTCCTCCGGATCGCCCGGGTTCTCGAAACGACAGCCGCGGATGCCGTCGATCTCGTCGCCGGCCTGCGCACCGGCCTGCAGAGCGGCAGCGAGGATGAAGAACTTGATGCTCGATCCCGTCTGCCGCGGGCTGAGCGCCATGTTGACCTCGCGCTCGTTGGGCCGGAACCCGGCGCCACCGACCATCGCCCGGATCGCACCCGTCTGCGAATCGAGCGACACGATGGCGGCGTCGAACGCGCCGTTCGTCTCGGGCAACTCGGTGCGGGCGAACTCGGCGGCCACCTGGAGGTCGGGGTTGAGCGTCGTGTGGATCCGCAGCCCGCCGCGGAAGAGTCGGTTGAACCGTTCCTGCTGGGTCTCTCCCAGCACGTCGGAGACGTTGAGCAAGTAGTCCTTGAGCGCCTCGGTGAAGTAGGTGCGCTCGTTGGAGCGGGTCGGCAGCACCTGCGTGCGAACGGGGATCGGGAACTCCTCGAGAAGCTGCTCACCCCTCGCCTCGTCGTACCCGGTGAAGTCGCCCTCCGCGACGAGACGATCGACGACCTGGATCCAGCGGGCGCGGCTGCGCTCGGGCCGGTTGATCGGATCGAACCCCGACGGCGAACGGACCAGACCGGCGAGGAACGCCGCCTCCTCGAACGTGAGCTGCTGGGCGGTCTTGCCGAAGTACGTCTCGGCGGCCGCCTGGATGCCGTACGCGTTGTTCCCGAAGAAGACGGTGTTGAGGTACCGCTCCATGATGAACTCCTTCGCCGCCAGCGTGGAGCCGAGCTCGGCGGTGAGGTCCTTCTCGAGCATCCGCGCGTAGTGGATCTGGAGGAGCTTGTAGCGGCCGTCTCGTTCGAGGCCGGCGAGGAAGTCGTTCTTGACGACCTGCATCGTGATGGTGGACGCGCCCTGCTGGGGGGCGTCGGACGCGAAGTTCGACAGCGTGGCGCGGAAGAGGCTGCGCACGTTGATGCCGTCGTGATCGAAGAACTCGATGTCCTCGACCACGAGGAACGCCTGCACCACTCGCTCCGGCACGTCGGCGTAGGCGATCGGCTGGCTGTTCTCGAGTTCGTAGACCGCGATCTCATTGCCGGCGACGTCGTACACGTACGACCGTTGCGCGAGATCCTGGAACTCGGGGAGGGTGACCGGCACCTCCTCGTGGGCGTTCGCGATGCGCCAGAGCCGGGGCGCGATGGCGACGACGGTCGCCGTGATCAGCAACGCGCCCGCCGCGACGATGGCGAACAGCCGAGGGATCCATGCGACACGTTGCACCGCAACCGAACGCTAGTGCTGGACGCACGCTGGATACCGTCACATCACGATGAGCGCGAGCAGCCCGTTTCCCGTCCGCCCCTTCCGTTTCGGCGTCCAGTTGCAGCGCGCCGAGTCGGGCGCTGCGTGGGCCGAGCAGGCCCGTCGGATCGAGTCGCTCGGATACTCCACCGCCACGATGCCCGACCACTTCGACCAGCAGTTCGCGCCGATGCCCGCGCTCACGGCGGTGCTGTCGGCCACGACCACGCTGCGGGCCGGGGCGCTGGTCTACGACAACGACTACAAGCATCCTCTCGTCCTGGCCAAGGAGCTGGCCACGCAGGACGTCCTCTCCGACGGTCGAGTCGAGATCGGGCTCGGCGCGGGCTGGATGATCTCCGACTACGAACAGGCGGGCATGCCCTACGACCGTCCCGGCGTGCGCATCGACCGGATGGTCGAGGGACTCGACGTGATCGAGGGCCTCATGGCCGACGGCCCGTTCTCGTTCGAGGGCGAGCACTACACGATCACCGAGCACGACGGATTCCCGCTCCCGGTGCAGCGACCACGGCCGCCGGTGCTGATCGGCGGTGGCGGGCCGCGGATGCTGCGCTTCGCAGCGCAGCGCGCCGACATCGTGGGCGTCAACGGCACGCTGCACGCCGGGGTCATCGGGCCCGAGGCGATCTCGACCATGACGTACGACGCGGTGGTCGAGAAGGTCGGCATCGTCGCGGACGCCGCTCGCGACGCGGGACGTCTCGACGAGATCGAGATGAACGTCCGGACGTTCTTCGTGTCGGTCACCGACGACCGCGACGCTCAGGTCGATGCGATGGCGCAGATGATCTCGGTCGAGCCGCACATGATCCGGACGTCGCCGTTCGCCCTCGTCGGCTCCGCCGAGCAGATCGCCGACGACCTCGTCGAGCGGCGAGAGGAGTTCGGCTTCAGCTACGTCATCGTCGGCGCCGCCGAGATCGACGCCTTCGCGCCCGTCGTCGCCCGCCTCGCCGGAACTTGCGCGTCGCATGCCGGGCGGGGTCCGTGCCTGGCACGCCACCCAACACCGGGTTCGTGACGTGCCTGGCTCGTCAAGCGATCAGGAGAAGTCGTAGCCCTTGGGGAGGACGACGACGCCTTCGTCGCTGACGGTGAAGCGCTCGCGGTCGAGCTCGGGCTCGAGGCCGATGCGGGTCCACTCGGGGATGTCCGCGTTCTTGTCGATGATGCAGCGGTGCAGCCGCACCCCCGGCCCGACACGAACACCCGGGAACAGGATCGACTCGGTGACGTGGGCGTCGTGATCGACGTACACACCGGGTCCGATGATCGAGTTCTCGACGTGCGCTCCCGACACGATCGAGCCCTGGCACATCAGGCTGCCGTCGACATACGGCGGCTCACCGCCACGGCCGCGTGAGACCTTCGCCGGGGGAAGCGCCTTGCGGGTCGTGAAGACCGGCCACTGCTCGTTGTAGAGGTTGAACTGCGGCACCGGAGCGATGAGATCCATGTTGGCGTGGAAGAACGCGTCGATCGTCCCGACGTCGCGCCAGTACCCGCGCTCGCGGTCGTCCTGTCCGGGGATCATGTTCTTGGAGAAGTCGTAGACCCGAGCGTCGCCCTTCGCGGTGAGGGCCGGGATCACGTCGCCACCGATGTCGGTGTACTGGTTCTCCTGCGGCGTCACGATGTCGATGAGTGTCTGGGTGTCGAAGACGTAGTTGCCCATGCTCGCCAGGCATCGCGAGTCGTCGCCGGGCATCGTCGGAGGGTCGGGCACCTTCTCGTGGAAGTCGATGATGCGACCGTCCTCGGCCGACTCGATCACCCCGAACTCGGTGGCCTCGTGCTTCGGCACCGGGATCGCCGCGACCGTGACCCCGGAGTCGTTGTCCATGTGCTCCTCGACCATCTGCCGCGGGTCCATCCGATAGATGTGGTCGGCGCCGAACACGCACACGATGTCGGGCTTCTCGTCGTGGATCAGATTCAGGTTCTGGTAGATCGCGTCGGCCGACCCCTGGAACCAGTACGGCCCCCGACGCATCTGAGCGGGCACGGGGGTCACGTAGTTGTCGAGCATCGCCGAGAACCGCCACGTCTGCGTGATGTGTCGGTCGAGGCTGTGGCTCTTGTACTGGGTGAGGACGACGATCTTGAGGTACCCCGCGTTCGCGAAGTTCGACAGCGCGAAGTCGATCATCCGGTACGTCCCGGCGAACGGCACCGCCGGCTTCGCCCGGTCGTTGGTGAGCGGCTGGAGACGTTTGCCCTCCCCGCCGGCGAGCACGATCACGAGGACGTTGGGCGAAGCGACCACACCCCGACCGTATCCAACCGAACCGAACTGCGGTGATGGCCAGAGGTCCCGTCGGCGGTTCGGTGGTCGACCAGGTGTCAGAGGAGTGACCGGTACAGCTCGACGTACAGTTTCGCCGGCTCGCGCCACGACCAGTCGACGGCCATCATCCGCTTCTGGAGCGCCTTCGCACGCCGGTTCTTCGTCATCCGACGGGCCGCACGGAACATCGTGGCGAGGAGGTCCTCGGACGTGACACGACGCGCGACGAAGCCGAGGCCGTCGGGGTCTCGGTCGGCGTCGGGGACCGTGTCGACGAGTCCTCCCACCGCGGTCACGACGGGGGCGGTTCCGTACCTCATCGCCTGCATCTGCGTCAGCCCGCACGGCTCGAAGCGGCTCGGCATGAGGAAGACGTCGGCGCCGGCGAACAAGAGGTGCGAGAGGGATTCGTCGTAGCCCTCGGTGAACGACACCCACTCGGGCAGGCGTTCGGCGGCGCCCCGCAGTGCCGCCGCCTGGACCGCGTCTCCGGACCCCAGCATCGCCACACGCAGCGGGATCTCCTCGAGGAGGTCGAGGAGAGGCAGCAGGAGATCGATGCCCTTCTGCTCGGTGAGTCGCGTGACGACCGAGGCGAGCGGGACGCCGTCGTCGGCCGGGAACCCGACGCGCTCGCACAGAGCCACCCGACTGTCGACCTTCGCGTCGAGGGTCTTCCGGTCGAACGGCGTCGGCAGGTACGGATCGTTCGACGGATCCCACGTGTCGGTGTCGATGCCGTTCGTGATGCCGATCACCGCCTCGCTCCGGCTCCGCAACGCCCAGTCGAGACCGAACCCTCCCTCGGGTGTCGTGATCTCGGCGGCGTAGTTGGGCGACACGGCGACGATCCGGTCCGCCAACGCGATCGCACCCGCCAACGGATTGGTGCCACCCCACCACTCGAAGTGATCTGCGCGAGGACCGATGACGTCACGCCACTCCCCCGCCGCGGTGCCCTGGTACGCGAGGTTGTGGATCGACACGACGGACGGGATCGACCCGTCGAGCGCGGCGAGCGCGGCGCCCGTGTGCCAGTCGTTCAGGTGCACCACGTCAGGCGGATCGGCCTCGGCCAGCAGCGCGACGCACCGAGCGAAGCGGAAGAACCGAACGTCGTTGTCGGGCCATCCATGGCCGTCGGGACGCAGGTAGGGATGAGGACGCGCCATGTCGGGCACCGACACGAGCGTGAGCGGCCCGACGTCGACGTGCACGCCGCGACGGACCGTGCAGGCACCGACCCAGTCGGGCACGTCGAGATCGGTCGCCGTCTCGTCGACGAGTGCGATGTCGCCGTAGTCGGGCATCACGATCTCGAGGTCGACGCCCGATGCGCGGAGCTCTCGACCGAGTCCGGCCGCTGCTGCGGCGAGCCCGCCGACCGCAGCGATGGGGAACAGCTCGGCAGTGGCGAAGAGCACGCGCATCGGTCCCATCATGGCCCAGGTCGGCGGAGACGGCGGACGCCGATCGAGGTCCAATCGCTTGACGGTTCGGAAAGTAGAGAAGTAGCTTGCCAGGATGGAAAGTGACGCCGACGAACGGGCGGTGGGACGACGTCCTGCGGACGAGCTGCTCGACGTCCGCCGGGCGACGCTCCGACCGCACCTCGAGTACCCCGCTCCGCCCGGCTGGGTGTGGCCGACCCTGGGCGCTGCAGCCGCTCTCTACACGTGGAGTTGGGCGCTCGATCAGCCGGCGCCCGGACTGCCGGTGATGGTGGTCGCGCTCGCGATCAACTTCTGGGTGGTCGCCCACATCACCCGGAGACGTGGCGTGTTCCCGGAGTTCTCGACGATGCCGCGGCCGCTCCGGCGCGAGGCGTTCCGCGCCTGGGCCCTGGTCGCCGTCCTCGCAGCGATCGTGATCGTGAGCTGGCAGATGGTCAGCCCGGTCGTCGCGACCATCATCAGTGCGGTCGGCTTTCCCGCGATCATGTATGCGCACCAGCGTCGGCACGACGCCATCGCCCGAGAGATCGCCGCCGACCTCGCCGAGCCCGACCCACACGAGCCATGAAACCCGCCGACCTCGACCCCGTGATCCACGCGCCGAAGCGGTTGGCGATCATGGCGACGCTGCGCGGCGGCACCCTGGTCGAGTTCCGGTACCTCAAGAACGAGCTCGAGCTCAGCGACTCCGACCTCTCGAAGCAGATGACGGCGTTGTCGAACGCCGGGTTCGTGGCGACCCGCAAGAAGCGCACCGGAGCGAACCGATCGACCTGGTATCGGATGACCGCCAAGGGTCGACGGGCGTTCGACGCCCACGTCGCGTCACTGGAGGTGCTCCTGGCGCTCTCCGACCAGCTCGACGACGTCACCGAGCCCGATGGAGCGCACGCCGTCGACGGCGGCTCGACCGCCCCCGGAACGACCTGAGCTCGTCGACTCGCGAACACCTGCGAACACCGGCGTCTCGCGACGGTGTCGGCGGGCAGGCCGTCGCTACGGTCGGCCCATGCATTCGGACCGGTCCGTCCGTCGCCGGCGACGGGCTCTGGGCGGCATCGCCGTGGCAGGCCTGCTCGCGGTCGCGTGCGGGTCCGACGACGACACGTCCACCACCGGCGTCGAGACGGCGGAGACGCCCGCGACGGACGGCCCGGCGGAGACGACGGTCCCGGCGGAGACAGCGGCCCCGGCAACGGAGCCGGTGAGCGAGACGGCGCCGGCCGACGAGCCAGCCGCCGACGACGAGCCAGCCGCCGATGACGGCGCGGTGTCCGACGAGCCGCCGAGCGGCGACGATGCGGAGGCGGGCGCCGAACTCCAGCAGTTCCCCGACGTCATCGGCGCCACGGCGACGTTCGACGGTGAGACGTGGACGGTCTCGGCCACCCTGTCGTCGCCGTACGACACGCCCGAGCGGTACGCCGACTCGTGGCGCGTTCTCGGACCCGACGGATCCGTGTACGGCGAACGATTCCTCTTCCACGATCACCAGAACGAGCAACCGTTCACCCGGAGCGAGTCGGGCATCGTGATCCCCGACGACGTCGACGTCGTCACCATCGAGGGCCGCGACCAGCAGTACGGATGGGGCGGCGGAACCTTCGAGCTCACCCTCGAACGGTGACGCGACCCGTCCGCCGGCGCGTCGCCAGCCCCTCGCCGGCCGCTGGCCAGCCCTTCGCCAGCACGTCCTCGGCCCGAGTGCTTGACTGGGTGGTGTGGCCAACGCCGACGTCGTGACCGCCCCCGGGTCTCCTGCCGAACCCGCCGAGCCCGCCGACCCCACCTCCGACCAGCTCAGCTCCGACATCCGCCTCGTCGGACGGCTGCTCGGAGACATCGTTCGAGCACAGGCGGGCGAGGAGACGTTCGAATTGATCGAGGCGGTGCGCCGCACCGCGGTCCGTGGTCGACGGGAGGGCGAGACCGCCGCCGTCGTCGAGATCGAGGCACTCGTCGCCGACCAGCCGCTCGAGCGGCTGCTGAACGTCATCCGTGCGTTCGACTGGTTGTCGCTGCTGGCCAACACGGCCGAGGACGTCCATGTCGAGCGCCGGCGTCGTCACCACCGGCAGACCGGCTCGACGGCACAGCCCGGTGGATTCGAGTTGACCTTCGATGCGCTCCGCGAGGACGGTCTCGCCGACGACGAACTGGCCGACCTCGTCGCCGACGTCCGGGTCAGTCCGGTCATCACCGCGCACCCGACCGAGGTCCGACGCAAGACGATCCTGGCGGTCCTGGAATCGATCTCGGAGCTCCTCGATCGTCACAGCCGGATCCCCGAGGACGACCCGAAGCGCGACGAGATCGTCGACCTCCTCCACGTTCGCATCCTCACGCTGTGGCAGACGGCGCTCCTGCGGCTCTCGAAGCTGCGGGTGCGCGACGAGATCAACGAGGCGCTCCGCTACTACGAGGCCTCACTGTTCGAGACCGTGCCGGCGCTGATGTCGGCGCTCGAGACCATGATCGCCGACCGAACGGGACGCGAGATCGACGCCACCGGAGTCGTGGCGATGGGGTCGTGGATCGGGGGTGACCGCGACGGGAACCCGTTCGTCACCGCCGATGTGATGCGGCTCGCGACCCGCCGTCAGGCCGAGATCGCGCTCGGACGTCATCTCCACGCACTCGAGCGGCTGTCGGTCGAGCTCTCGATGTCGGAGCGCCTGATCACGCCCTCGCCGGAGCTGCAGCGGCTCGCCGACGATTCGGGCGACGAGTCCCCGTTCCGAGCCGACGAGCCGTACCGCCGAGCACTGCGCGGGATGTACGCCCGGCTGTACGGCTTCGCCGATCGCGTCCTCGAGGGCGACCTGTCGGAGCTCGGCGCCGCAGCGCCGTCGGTCGACCGACCGCCCTACGACGCACCGGCCGGTCTCGTCGCCGATCTCGACGTGGTGATCGAGTCGCTGCGGTCGCATTCGGCGGGCGATCTCGCCCGGGCGTCGGTCGAGCCGGTCCGCCGTGCGGTCGCGGTCTTCGGTTCGCATCTGTGCGGCCTCGACATGCGCCAGAACTCGGCGATCAACGAGCAGGTGATCGCCGACCTCTTCGCCGGCGCAGCGGTCTCCGGCCGGTACCTCGAGCTCCCGGAGGAGCAGCGCGTCGAGCTGCTCTCGGCCGAGCTCGTCAACCCGCGGCCGCTGCGTCATCCGACCGCCACCTACTCCGAGCTGACGCAGGCGGAGCTCGACGTGCTGACCGCCGCAGCGCACGCGGTCCGCACTCTCGGCACGGCGACGATCCCGCAGTACGTCATCTCGATGGCGACGGCGGTCAGCGACGTGCTCGAGGTCGCCGTCCTGCTGAAGGAGGTCGGACTCGTCACGGTGACCGACGACGAGGTCGTGTCGACGATCGACATCGTTCCGCTGTTCGAGACGATCGGCGACCTCGCCGACGCCCCGACGACCCTCGCCACGCTCCTGGCGCACCCCACGTATCGCCGACTCGTCGAGGCGCGGGGCGGACGCCACGAGGTGATGATCGGCTACTCCGACTCGAACAAGGACGGCGGGTACCTGTCGTCGCAGTGGAACCTCTTCGCGGCGCAAGCCGGACTGGTCGAGACGGCCCGAGAGGCCGGTGTGCGGCTCCGTCTCTTCCACGGCCGGGGTGGCACGGTGGGTCGGGGCGGCGGGCCGGCGTACCAGGCGATCCTGGCCCAGCCGCCCGGTTCGGTCGACCGCGCCATCCGGGTGACCGAGCAGGGCGAGATGGTCGCGGCGAAGTACGCCCATCCGGCCTTGGCGCAGCGCAACCTCGAAACACTCGTCGCCGCCACGGTGCGAGCGTCGTGCGCCTCCGCCGACGCGCGGACCGGCCGCTTCGAACCGGTGATGGCCTCCATCGCCGACGTCGCGTTCGAGACGTACCGAGGCGTCGTCTACGGCGACGACCGATTCGCCTCGTTCTTCCGGCAGATCACGCCGACCAACGAGATCGCCACGCTCAACGTGGGCAGTCGACCTGCGTCGCGCACGAAGTCGGACGCCATCGAGGCGCTGCGTGCGATCCCGTGGGTCTTCGGGTGGACGCAGTGCCGACTGATGATCCCCGCCTGGTTCGGGGCGGGGACCGCCTTCGAGCACCACGTCGGAGACGACCCGGAGCGCGTCGAGGAGCTGCGCACGATGTACGGCGAGTGGCCGTTCTTCCGGGCGATCGTCAACAACATGGGGATGGTGCTGGCCAAGGCCGACATCGACATCGGTCGCCGTTACGCCGAGGCGCTCGTCACCGACGACACCATGCGCTCCGAGATCTTCGGTCGTATCGAGCAGGAGCACGCCCTCGTGCGTCGTTGGCACGCCGAGATCACCGGCTCGTCCGATCCCCTCGCCGACAACCCGCTCCTCGCCCGCAGTCTGCGGAATCGGTATCCATATCTCGATCCGCTTCACGTCATGCAGGTCGACCTGTTACGCCGGTATCGCGACGGCGACGACGACGAACTCGTGCGCCGCGGGATCCAACTCACCATCAACGCCATCGCCACCGGGATTCGCAACAGCGGCTGACGACGCACTCACCAGATGCCACTCCGACCACCTCGTTCGCTTCGACCGTCCCGAGCACGGCGGCGCAGCAGTGCCACCGTCGTCGCCTTCGATGACGAGAGGTACTGGCGTGGCGACCTCGACGACGAAGAGGTCGAGATCTCGTTCGTGACCGCCGATGGATCCCCGGTCGTCGAGCAACGGCCGACCGTCCGCCGGTCGTTGATCTCGATGTTCGGCGAGCCGATCGGGTCGGTGGCCTTCGACGGCGCCGGCGGTGACCTCGTCCGTCGCCACCGGCAGAACGGCCAGGCGCCGCTCGACCAGGGGCGGGCGGCCGGCTGCCGGGAGGAGATCCAGATCACGCTGCTCGGGCATCCGGTCGACATCGCCGAGCGGGTGGTCACCGAGTCGCGACTCGAGGAACTCCAGCGTCTCGGCCTGTCGGCCAGCTCGCCACGGGGTCGGAACCTCGGGACCAAGCATCGCGAGATCGCGTGGGACGCCGTGGTGCGCACGATCCCGTGGCGGCGCCGTCGCGCGACGCTCCGACTGTTCGGCTCGCCGTCGTCGAACGTGACCGTGCTCACGTTGACTCCCCGACGCCAACATCGCCTCGGCGTTCGGTCGTTCCTCGGTGTGGGGATGCGAGCGCTCGAACACCTCCGCGACGACCTCGAGGCCGTCCCTGCGTCGGACGACCTCAGGACCGTGGCGGCCGGTGCGTCGGTAGCCTCCAGCGCGTGACCTCGCACGTCGTCTCCATCACCTACTGCGTCCCTTGAGACTATTCGGCCCGCGCCGTGAGCGCGGCGAGTGACCTGCTGTCGAACTACCAGCACGTCATCGAGTCGTTGACGTTGGTCACAGGAGGTGGGGGCGTGTTCGACGTCACGGTCGACGGCGAGACCCTGTACTCCAAGAAGGAGACCGGCCGACACGCCGACACCGGCGAGATCCTGCGCCTGTTCACCGACCGAATCGGCGATCAGGTCGCCCGATACGGCACCTGATCGCTACATTCCAGACCCACGTGGTCGGGAATAGTGGTTGAGGGGCCGTTGTTCCGGACTGTCGTGAACCACGATCACGGATCCAGAACTCGAAGGGGATGAACATGGCGATCGTCGAACACACCGAACTCGCGCCTCTCGACGACGTGATCGAGCCGCGCTGGTGGACGGGAACGCCCGCCACCGATCCCGCCTCGTTCACCATCAGCGGCAACGGGAAACTCGGCCCGGCCGACCTGCAGCCCGGCAGCACACTGGCCCGCGAGATGAAGGAGACCTTCGATCGCGTCGGTCTCGTGCACCTCGTCGACACCGGCCTCACCGACGTGGTCGACATGCGGCAGGCAGCGAAGCTCGTCCAGCGGACCGAGATGAAGTACGACGGCGGCGCCAACCCGCGCGATCGCATCGTTCCCAACGTCTACGAAGTCGGCGCACCGCTCTCGGCCTGGCTCCACTACCACCACGAGATGGCGTACGTGGGCACGAGCGCCCGGTCGATCGCGTTCGTGGCCAAGGAGACGCTCCCGGTGCCCGCCGACGGTTCGGCGTCGCGTGGCGCCACGTTCGTGTCGGACTCCGCGTCGATGACCGAGGAACTGCTCACCACCGAGCTCGGCCGCAAGCTCCGCGATCTCGGCGTTTGCTACCACCGCAACCTCACCGACCGCGACGCCTTCCTCGGCCGAGACGAGATCGGCGTCTACAACCACTGGCAGAAGTCGTTCGGGACCGATGACCCGCAGCTCGCGGCATCCAAGGCCCGCGACCAGCGCCTCGCCGTCGACTGGGGCGACGACCGCCTCATGAAGACGCGCTACTACGCGCCGGCGTTCGAATACTTCGAGCCTCTCGACCGCAACGTTCTGTACAGCAGCCTCGCCGACCACGGCATGTGGTTCGACACTTGGCCGCTCGTACAGCACCTGCCGTACGAGGAGCGGCCGCTGCACATGACGTTCGGCGACGACAGCGAGATCAGCCGCGACGAGCGCGAGCAGTGGATCGACCTGTACGACCGCTACGGCACCCCGATCAACTGGCGCCGGGGAGACGTCTCGGTCATCTGCAACTTCCGCTTCGCCCACGGCCGACCGGGCATCCATCTCGGCGACGGCGAGGCCCGCACGCTGGGCGTGCTCCTCGGCGAGAACTTCGACCGCCGCGGCGCCCGCAACGACCGCTGGTGAACAGCACATCCGGTGCCGGGTCCGATTCGTGCTGTTCGCAGCACGATCGGTGCCGGGCCCAAAACGTGCTGTTTTCGCGGGCGTTCAGGTTCGGGCTCTAACGTCCGGCGGATGATCAATCCAGGACGACGGACATGACGGTCCGTCCACGGTCCGCCGGTCGGCGGGCACTCATCCCGACACTTCTGAGTGTCACCCTCATCGCTGCTGCGTGCGGCAGCGACGGAGAATCGTCCGATGCCGAGTCCGGCTCCGATTCCTCCGGGGGATCCGGCGGCGGAACCCTGACGATCGGGGCGATCCCCGACCAGGACCCGGAGATCCTCCAACGCACGTACGACCTCCTCGGCGACTTCCTCGAAGAAGAACTCGATGTCGAGGTCGAGTACGTCCCGGTCACCGAGTACCAGGCGGCGGTCACCGGATTCGCCGTCGGCGACCTCGATCTGGCCTGGTTCGGAGCCGTCACCGGAGTGCAGGCCCGTCTCGAGGTCGAGGGCGCCGAGGCGATCGCCCAGCGCGACATCGACGAACAGTTCACGTCGGTGTTCATCGCCCGGACCGACAGCGGGATCGAGCCGGTCGACGACGTCTCGGGGCTGTCCGTCGTGGCTGGTCGATCGCTCACCTTCGGGTCCGAGTCGTCGACGTCGGGACGCCTGATGCCGCAGTCGTTCCTCGGCGACGCCGGCGTCTCGCTCGACGACCTGGCGGGCGAGCCGGGATTCTCCGGATCGCACGACGCCACCATCGAAGTGGTGTCGGCCGGATCGTTCGAGGTCGGCGCTCTCAGCTCCGAGGTGTGGGACGCCCGTGTCGAGTCGGGTGACGTCGACACCGACGAGGTGATCGAGATCTTCCGGACCCCCCAGTACGTGAACTACCACTGGGTCGCCCAGCCCGACCTCGACGAACGGCTCGGCCAGGGATTCACCGACGACGTCGTCGAGGCGCTGATGTCGCTCGATGCGAACGACCCCGACGATGCGGCGATCCTCGATCTGTTCACGGCGGGCGGATTCATCCCGACCGAGTCCGAGAACTACGACGCCATCGAGTCGGTCGCACGCGACATCGACCTCATCCGGTCCTGACCGGCGTCGCCTCGCCCACCCCCGTGGACGCGGACCGTTCCGAGATCGTCCGACTCGTCGACGCCAGCGTGGTCGTCGATCGAGCCGGGGCCGAAGCGCTCGCCGGCGTCGACATAAACGTCGGCGCCGGCGGGCGGGTGGGACTGCTCGGCGCGAGCGGGGCGGGCAAGACGACGCTGATCGACGTCCTCGCCGGGCTGCGATCGCTCGATCGAGGCACCGTGTCCGTGTTCGGGATCGACCCCAGCGACGTCCCGCGCGCCGAACGTCGGCGCCACGGTCGACGCATCGGAACGATCGGGCAGCACCTGGACCTCACACCATCGTTGCGGGTCGTGCACAACGTGAACGCGGGGCGGCTCGGAACGATGACGACGACTGCCGCGCTGTGGTCGCTCGTCCGACCCGCGTGGCGTGACGAGGTCGAGCGAGCGTTGTCGCTCGTCGGACTCGCCGACCGGATCGACGCGGTCACCCACGACCTCTCGGGCGGTGAGCGACAACGGGTGGCCGTCGCCCGCGTCCTCCACCAGGCCCCCGACCTCGTGCTGGCCGATGAGCCCACGTCGTCGGTCGATCCCGAGCTCAGCGATCTCGTGCTCGACCGACTCGTCGACGCAGCGCCCACCGTGGTCGTGAGCCTGCACGACCCGGAGCTCGCACGACGCCACGTCGACCGGGTCATCGGTCTGCGATCGGGTCGCGTCGTTCTCGATCGACCGGTCCGCGATCTCGACGACGACGCGATCGACGACCTGTACCGCGGACGTTCGTGGACGTGACCACGGAACGGCGACGCACGATGTCGCCGGGTGCCCGTTGGGCGATCGCCGCCGGTGCCGCACTCGTGTGGGCGGTCGTCCGGGCGACCGACGGCGAGATCGTCAACGGTGGTGGGTGGTCGGCGTTCGCCGAGTTCTGGACGACGATCGTTCGCCCCGAGACGTCCGCCGAGTTCCTCCGCCTCACGGTCGATGCGGCAGCAACGACGCTCGCTCTCGCGATCTTGGGCACGGCACTCGCCGTCGTGATCGGGGTCGTCGGCGCGCCCCTGCTCGCCGAGCGGACGAGCCCACGATCCGTCCGCCGGTTGGTCCGCGTGATCCTCACCGTCCCGCGTGGTGTGCACGAGGTGATCTGGGCGATCCTGCTCGCGGAGGTGCTGGGATTCGACCCGTGGGTCGGCATCATCGCGATCGGGCTGCCGTTCGGGGCGATCTCTGCCAAGGTCTTCGCCGAGACGATCGACGAAACCGACCCGGCCGCGTACGAGCGGCTGCGGTCCCTCGGCGCAGGACGGCTCACCGCCCTGGTCTACGGAATCGTCCCGACGGTCCGCGGGGAGCTCACGTCGTTCGGGTTCTACCGACTCGAGTGCGCCATTCGATCTGCGGCCGTGCTCGGCGTGATCGGCGTCGGCGGCCTCGGGTTCCAGCTCGATCTGAGCTTCGAGTCGCTCCGCTACGACGAGATCTGGACGCTGATCGCCGCGCTCATGCTGCTGAGCGGAGGTGCCGACTGGCTGTCGGGTCGGCTTCGTCGACGGGCTCGCGACGGTCGGTCGACGGTCGAGCGCGAGCGTCGAGTGCTCGCCTCGGGCCTCGCCGCCACAGCGTTCGCGATCGGGGCGTCGTGGATGTGGCTGGCACCCGACGCAGGGCTCATCGGCTCCGAGCGGACCCGAGAGCGGTTCGTCGGGCTCGTCGACGACCTCGTTCCGCCCCGCCTCGGACCCGGCGGATGGTCGGAGCTGATCGGGGCCACCGTCGACACGATCGCGATGGCGATCATCGCGCTCGCGATCGCTGTCTCCGTGGGGCTGCTCGTTGCGCTCCGTGCCGCCCGACCGGTGGGGCGAACAGCCGACTCGGTGGGCCTGC